>JBDRHV010000001.1:0-3862 GCA_043816465.1 bacterium
TGACGGGGCCAGGCCCCCACTCGCCTGGTAAAATCCAGGTAATGACAACTTTGAGAATACATCCCACGATCGACGATCAGGAGGAGAAGGCCATCGAGCTAATTCGTGGATTCCTTCACCTCACCGAAAGTTTCGTCCACCTAAACGAAATACATCACCCCGATCTTCATCTTGTAGATGGTACACATGTTAGTTCGATAGGGATAGAGGACGTGAAAGAATTCATGCACTCCCTCCAGTACCAACCTTATCAAGCGGAAAAACAAATTGGAGTTATCTTCTTTTCTGATGCACTCACAACAGAAGCTCAGAACTCACTTCTGAAAACTCTTGAAGAACCTGGCCTGCAAACAGAATATATCTTAACGGTAAGTCACGAGAAAAAGATTTTACCGACGATTCTCTCACGAACGAATATCATAAATGTGGATAAGATGTTAAACAGGGAGTATTTGAAGGATGAATTGAACCTCAATGACTTTCTCAAACTAGACTTACCAGCAAAGTTTTTGAAGGTAGAGGAACTTGTGGATGACAATAAAAAGGAGAAGAAAATAATCGACAGTTTTCTCTTTCAACTCACTCAATATTACAGAGAAAAACTGGTATATGCTGTGAGAAACAAACAGGAAAAAAACATTTATAGGACAAGTGCAGATCTCAAAGAGATATCTAAAGCAATTCACTATCTCTCAAGAAATACAAACAAAAGGCTCACCCTCGAAAATTTGATTCTCCAGCTTGAACACCGTATAATCTGACGCCGGAAACAGTACACCGTAGTCTGTACACCGTATACCGTACACAGTACACTGTATACCGTACTCAGTACACTGTACCCTGTACTCTGGAGCTGGATAACCGGTTACAGTGTACTGTGTACAGAGTACAGTTCACTGTTAGATATGGTATAATAGAAGAGTTAATAATCCTTATGGTAGCAACTAAAACAGCAAAAACAGAAGTATACGATTCCTCCCAAATTCAAATCCTCAAAGGACTCGAGGCTGTCAGAAAAAGGCCAGCTATGTACATCGGTTCTACCGATTCCAAAGGCCTTCATCACATCGTATATGAGGCTATCGACAACTCCATAGACGAGGCTATCGGTGGTTTCTGTAAAAATATATATCTTTCTATAAACGACGACGATTCAATCACTGTAAGAGATGACGGAAGAGGAATTCCAGTAGATATTCACCCAGCTACTGGCAAGTCAACGGTAGAAACAGTACTCACAAATCTTCATGCAGGTGGAAAGTTTGAGAAGGGTGCATACAAAGTATCTGGTGGTCTTCACGGAATAGGTGTGAAATGCACAAATGCACTGTCAGAATGGATGGAGACTGAAGTATATAAAGATGGAAAGATTTACAAACAGAGATACGAAAGAGGTAAAGCCGTCTCCGACTTGAAAGTCGTAGGGGACACAGATATTAAAACGGGTACACAGCATACTTTCAAAGCAGACCCTAAAATCTTCAGTGATACTGAATTCAATTTCGATACTATTCTTAAGAGGTGTAGGCAACAAGCATTTTTGACCGGAGGGGTAAGATTTGTGCTAGAGGATAACAGAAACAAGAAGCACATAAGGCAAGAATTATATTTTGAAGGTGGAATTAAGTCATATGTGAAAGCTCTCAACTTTTCCAGAAATACTTTATCAAATGTCTTCTCAGTAAGTAACACGGAAGATAATGTACTTGTGGAGGTAGCCCTCCAATACAACGACTCAATCAAAGACTATATCATAGCATTCACAAACAACATCCAAAACACAGAAGGTGGTACTCATCTGACTGGTTTCAAGATGGCCCTTACAAAAGCTTTGAATAACTATCTCTCTTCCCAGGAAAATGGGAAATCAAATGGTAATTCAAAAAATAAGGCGATCACTCTTTCTGGAGATGACGTGAGAGAAGGACTCACTGCAGTTATTTCGATAAAAGTATCCGAACCTCAGTTTGAGGGTCAGACGAAGATGAAACTTAATAATCCCGAAGTACAGGGTGCTGTGATGAAGATTGTAAGAGAAGGATTGGAACAATACCTTGGAGAAAATCCTGATGAGGGAAAAAGAATTCTAGAAAAAGTAACATTAGCCTTTAGAGCAAGAACAGCGGCAAAGGCAGCAAGGGAAGCGGTGATCAGAAAGGGAGCTCTTGATAGTGCATCACTACCCGGAAAATTAGCAGACTGTTCATCAAGGAAACCAGAGGACTGCGAGATATATATCGTAGAGGGTGATAGCGCAGGTGGTTCCGCCAAACAAGGTAGGGATAGGCATACTCAGGCCATCCTTCCCCTAAGGGGTAAACCAATCAATAGCGAAAAATATAGGATAGATAGGGTGTTAAAGAATGACAAATTCGAGGAAATGGTGATTGCACTTGGATGTGGGATAGGTGAGTCGATGGATACAAGCAAACTACGATACCACAAAGTCATACTTATGAACGATGCAGACGTTGACGGTTCTCATATTACCACATTGGTGTTGACGTTTATCTTTCGTCATATGCCAGAGCTCATCGAGCAAGGTTATATTTATGTTGCTCAATCACCACTTTTTAGGGCCAAAGTGGGTAAAGAGAAGGTGTATCTGATAGATGAAGCTGCAAGAGATAGGTTTGAACAAGAGAGGGTAGCGCAAGGGAAAGATATTCCCGAAGTCTCGAGATTTAAGGGACTAGGGGAGATGAACCCTGAAGAACTTTGGGAGACCACCATGAATCCTGAGACTAGAGTCCTCAAGAGAATCACCATTGAGGATGCGGAAGAGGCGGATAAAGTCTTCGATATGCTTATGGGCGAGGAAGTGCCCCCAAGAAGAAGGTTCATCATGTCCCACGCAAAAAGTGCAAATTTGGATGTTTAATCTGGGCCCTACGCTTTGCGAAGGGGATAGATTCTATTTTCGTTCAACCGCTTTTTTGATTTAGACATCCCTCGTGACTTACTAAAAGGGAAAGCCTCTCTCAAACTTGAATTTCAATTGTTTTTGTAATAAAATCCTATAACAATCTAATTTTGGTAAAATATTTCTATGGAAGGAGAAAATCCAACAGGTACAGATCCTAATGTCAATTCTGATGGGAGTACTGTTCCTGAAACTGAAATGCCCTACAAAGAGGGAGACATTATTGAAGATACAAACGATCTTGATGGGGAGAATCCAAAATATTACCTTGTTACTTTTAATGGAGAAAAAATACTCATCGAAGAGGGGAAGATTTTCCCTGATCCAAGGATTCTTGATGAAGCAGGAAGACCTACATTTTTCATAATACAAGATGGAAAGAAGATCGAACTTAGCGAAGTAACTAATAAAATTCTACCAAAAGATATATAGAAATTAGCCCATAACATCTGATAGAAGATGGTTCATCATGTCCCACGCAAAAAGTGCTAATTTGGACGTGTAATTTGGAGCAGTATACTTATCCCTATTTTCCTGTTTACAATGTTACTCTAAACAGAAATTACTTTTCATCCCGTCGAAGTTCCGAATTTGTGAGGAACGCAGACTGATCGTTCAACCGTTTTCCGTTTATTTTAGTCCCTTGTGACTTACTAAAAACATTTTGTTGTTAGTTATGGCTGTCCTCCACCACACCTATAGTATATAATAGCCCTCACAAGGTCTCATGTGCACTTTTGCCATGACCCTAGTCTTGAAGTCAATAACAGTTGTACTTTGTGGGTTGAACCATGAAGTCAATTCATTGTACTTCATGGCACTTTAACAACAAGATACACATCCAATTCTAACTTTCCACCCAGTTTACAAATTGTGGATTGAGTGGAAGGTTAGAAAAAAATAATAAGGAGAAAGGTATGAAAACAGAATATTACATTG
>JBDRHV010000002.1:0-3701 GCA_043816465.1 bacterium
CGTTTCCGAGAATGATAAATAGAGTGATGCCGTGAATGCGTTGGTGTGCAATACATTGGCGTTGTACGATAAACACGGTGGTGAAACAATACACGTTGCGGAATGTGTATTGTTTGTCTGTCCTGTTTATCGTACAACGTCAATGTATATTCCGCAACGTGTATTGTTTCATTATAATGTTTATTACATAATGATAACGTGTTATTCTGTATAACAATACGTTTATCAACATATACAAAAAAATTGTCCCCAACCGGATTTTTTTTTATTACAAAAAAATATTAAATATGTTATAATATATGCATAATAACTTTTCATTGCATGAGTGCTTTATTTAAGCACAATATTAGGCGAATGATTTTACGCCTGAAAAAAGCAATGCCAACATCTAGGAACAGAATCGGATGGATTGTTTTTTTTGTTACCGTAATAATTTTTACTGGAGTTGTTTTAATATCACCTGTATTTGCCGAAGATGGTGGTACTATGGGAAATATGTTTTTGAGAGCTTTGGCAAGCTTTTTTTTAATGCTTGCGCAGATTTGTATTGCAGGCACGATTTGGGCATTGAGATTTTTTATAAGTTTAGCAAGTTATAACGGGTATATTGATGTTGGAATTGTTAAAGTCGGATGGGTAATGGTTAGAGATGTGGCTAATATGTTTTTCGTTGTAGCTTTTTTGGTTATTGCATTTGCCACAATTTTGGGAATAGAACAATATGAATGGAAAAAAGGTCTTATTAAACTGGTGATTGCGGCAATATTTATAAATTTCAGCAATGTTATAGCTCAATTATTTATTGATGCAGCACATGTTTTTACAATCACATTTTTAAATGCGATTTCAGCGACTGCAGGAGGAAATCTTGTAGGGATGTTTAATTTGGAAAAGATAAGTCAAATTACAGGAGCAAAAATGGGAGGAGATATTACTTCAGAAGTTCTTGGTGGAGCTTTTATGGCTTTTGTTCTCGGATTTATGTCTTTTGTGGCAATGGGTGCTTATGTTGTGATAATGGCTTTACGTGTTGTTTTATTATGGGCTTTGATTATAATGTCTCCTTTGGCGTATATTTTTCAAGTTCTTCCGAAAACTCAAAATTATGCTCAAGAGTGGTGGAAAGAGTTTAGTGAACAAGTCATAGTTGCTCCGATTATGGTTTTGTTTGTTTGGCTTTCTTTTGCCACACTTGGAGGAGGAAATATTATATCTGAAATGGAACAAGTTGGAATGGAAAAATTGGATACTGCTGAAGTTGAATCAAATAAAGCGAGTTTATCAATAAACAAAGCATCGTCTTGGGAAAATTTGGCGAATTTTTTTATTGCAATAACATTCATGTATATTGGAATTAAAAAGACAAGCGAATCCGGCGCTTATGGCGGAAAAATCATTACAAGCGCAGTAAGTTGGGGCAAGAAAGTCGGAACAATTGCAAGTGGATATGCTCTTGGCAGATGGATGGTTGGCAAAGGAACTGATCTTGCGTCCAAAGGGGCTATTGGAGGATTGAAGGGGGTGGCAATGCATTTTCCTGTCATAGGTGGTGAAAATATCAAATGGGCGGCAAAAACCATGGGGCAAGCTGTTAAAGGGGAATATTATGGTCGAGGAGTGTCGCTTACTGAAACAGGTGAAGAATATAGAGAAGAATTGGGAGAATTGCAAGAAACAAAAGCCGTAGCTTCAAGCACTGATAGAATGACCGCACTAAGCAAAGAAATTGAGGATACAGGAAAAGTTAGAGATAGTCTTGTAAGCCAAAGGGATGAAGCTCAGCAAGCAGGTAATGTTGAAAAAACAGACTCTTTGAATAAAAGTATTGCAAATTTGGATAAAGATATTCAGAAGAAAGAAAATATAAGACAAAGAGCTACGGAAATGAGGGGAGATGAAGGCGCAATGTCAAAACTTGATGAGCAAATAGCTGATAAAGAAAAACAGATAAAAGGAGAATTTAGCGGTGGGATTTTGGGTCTTATGTCAAGAAGATCAATTCAACGTCAAAAACGTTATGGAAAAACCGAGAAACAAGCTGAAGTTAGAAGAGATCTTTTATGGAAAAGAGTGGGTTCTGAAGCCGGAGGATATGGTTGGGGAATGGGTACAGCCTTTGATAAGCTATCAAGAGGAAATAAAGAAGCTCAAGATCGTATTGAAAGAGGGTGGCTTGCAGGAGAAAAAATGCGTTCAGACGCTAAAGATCAAGAATATGAGACTCTTGGTAAACTTCAAGTTCTTAAAATGCCGAGAATTAAATTTGATGTAAAAGGTCATCATTGGATTCCAAGATTGATTACAAAAGGTGCAAGAAGATTGGAAACCGATAAAGGTACAATGGCTGAAAGAGTTGAAGAGCATAAAATGATGGCGGAACTTCACGGTGCCACAATTCAGAAATTGGAAGGTGAAGCAAAAATGAGACTGAGTTTGGGTGGAACCAAATTGAAACGAGAATATGATACCATTGGAAAAGAGATGAGTGGCGTAAGTGGAGCGGGAAAAGATCAGTTTACTTTTTCATACGCGGATTTGGCAAGAGAAAAAGCGATTGCTGACATGACAAATAAAACAGCTACCGGCGTTGAAGAACGAAAAGTTGTAAAAGCAAGAGAAAAATTAATTGAAGAATATGAAGGAGCTGAAAAAGTCGGTGGAAAAGAAGTCGGGGAAGAAACTGTTTATGGAAAATATTTGAGAGAAAAAGTTGCCGGCGAGGTGGTGAAAGGAGCTGAAGAGGGAATGGAGAAGAGATTGGGAGCCTCTGAAAGACAGAGACTTGCAGGAGAAGCAAGAGAAGCTGAAGGGGAAACTGATTTTAGCAGATTTATAAAAGAACAAATTGCCGCTGAGATTGAAGAGGGTGCACGAGAGGGTGTGGAGAAGGGGATGAGTTCGGCTGAAAGACAGAGAAGAATAAGAGAGCATGAAGCAGAACCAGATGCTGATACTGCGTTTGGTAGATTTGTTAGAGCAAGATCCGAATCTGAATTAGCCAAAGGAACAGAAGAAGGAATGGAAAAGGAAATGTTGTCAAGACAAAGACAAAGGTTTATTAAGGAATATGAGGAAGCTGGAGATGGCAAAGATGACACAATGTATGGCAAGTTCTTAAGAAGACGCACGCTTTCTGAGGTGGTGAAAGGAACAGAAGAGAAGAAAGAAGATAAGGAATTAGCCGCTGAAAAAATAAGGCTTGTTAGAGAGTATGAGGATGCTGAAGATGGTACTCCTACTGTTTATGGGGATTTTATGGTACAGAGAGTTTTGGCTGAATTTAAAAAGAATGCGCTTCAGTCCAGCGAAGAAGAAATATTTAAAAAACAAACTGTTGAGAAGAGAGAAGAAGCTACGGAAGCAATGGAATCAGAAGAGATAAAAGAGGAAGAGAAAGCAATTGATGATGCAAATAAAGAGCTTGATAATATACATGCCGATTCTGATGAAATTAGAGAAGCCCTTGCGGAAATTAAAAAAGCAAAGGAAGAAAGGGGTGAGCTTAAAAAACAAATGGAGGATGCTACACAGGCAGTAAAAAAAGAACAAGAAGATCTGAAAAGATATGCTCAATTACTTGGTTCGGTTGGAAGTATTGCATCTATGAAAGAAAATGCGGAATTTACCCGAGAGAGGGCGATGGAAGGATTGGATTTACCGGGGTTACAGGATGTAAAGAATGAAGTAAATGATGTTGATCC
>JBDRHV010000003.1:0-5259 GCA_043816465.1 bacterium
TGTGACCGGAGGAACTCTTATTATCGAATCAGACTTCACTACTCCTGATGACTCTCAGTGTTTGTTTATCTCTGATGGTGATATAAAAATAGAAGGTGGATTCTTCAATGGTGGAACAATTGACAGAGGAGTTGAGCCACCCGTTGTTCTTCCTGACAACTATGACACAATCGAAGCATCTTTCATTGTGGATGGAAGATTCATAGTCGAAGATGATAACGAGGAAAGACTTGAGATTACCGGATCGGTGTTTGCTGGAAATACTGACTTTAAGAGAGATTTGTCAGTGCTTGTGAATGCACAATTGCCATCTGTATTAATTAGATATATAAGCCTGAGCAATATCTTCTCTGATGTTTTTCCTCAAAGGCTGTACCATCAATTTGAGTGTGGAATAAACGATAGTTTACCGGCTTGTGAAGGATGGGAGTAATTAACCGTCTTATCATGACATAGATATTCAGCTGGATAGATTCTACTCCGCCAGAGGCGGAATAGAAATACAAAATTAAAATGTATCTCCATGCGTAGTGTGGAGTCTATCCCCGCGGAGCGGGACAAGCCGTCTGAGTTTCTATGACAGATTTAACCGTCTTATCATGACATAGATATTCAGCTGGATAGATTCTACTTTGCCTTTAGCAAAATAGAAATACTTCATTAAACTGGATCTCTACTCTACCAGAGGCGGAATAGAGATACAGGTTAAATAACAATTGAAATCCTGTTAATAACTATCTTTGCATATATCTGGAAATAGATCTTTCCACTCTGGGTTGAGCGAATCAATAAGTCTTATTTTTTGATCTCTTCCTAATCTCTTCAGTTGCTTTTCCCTGTTAAATGCATATTCTAGGTTTTCAAACCACTCAAAATAAACAAGTTTGTTTACTCGGTATCTTGCTGTAAAACTTAATAAATCCATTCTTTCTCTATGAATTTGTGCTCTCTGAACTAAATTTGCTGTTGCACCGATATAGAATACCTTGTTTGTCTGGTTAGTCATGATATATGTGTAACCATTCATTTTCAAATACTATCAAGTGATTGTTAAAACGAAATGAAAATTAATCTGTATCTCCATGCGTAGCGTGGAGTCTATCTGTTTGAATATGGGGGACAAAATTAACCAGTTTATTCTGTCATAGTAGTTCAATGGATAGATTCTACTTTGCCTTCGGCAAAATAGAAATACAAATTATAAATGTATCTCCATATTTCACAAAGTGAAATGTGGAGTCTATCGGTTGAATTACTGTGACAGATTTAACCGTCTTATTGTGACATAGATATTCGATTGGGTCTGAGATACAACTTAATTTGAGATGTCGTTAAAATGCTAGATCTTTAGCGTTAGATTGACACCTATATGAGTATCATCTATCATAAAATTCAGTAATAAGTTACTTATTTTTGCTATATGGCACTGCCCGATCATGTTGGTGTAGATTTTGGTAATTACACTGTTAAAGCTGTCTATTTACGTAATATTTCCTCTGCTCCTGAGCTTGTATCTTTTTCGGATCAAACCACTCCAGTGGGAGTGGTAAATAGTGAAGATCCGAGTCACCAGCAGAAACTTGCAGATGTCATGAAATCGCTTTGGGATGAAGGTGGTTTTAGAACGAATAATGTAATCGCCGCTTTACCTGAATCATTAATATTTACCAGATTTTTAGAATTTCCTGGAATAACCGAAGAAGAACTTGATGATGCGGTACATTGGCAGGCAAAGCAAGTAGTCCCTATTCCATTGAGTGATGTGGTAATAAGTTCTATTATTCTTGGTAAAGGAGTAAATGATAAGACCGATGTGTTCAAGGTTCTTCTGGTTGCAGCTCCGAAGAAGATAATAGATTTATATATGGGTGTCCTTCAGCTAGCAAAACTTGAGCCGATAGCCCTTGAGACTGAGGCCATAGCTTCAGGAAGAGCAATATATAAGTCTGGTGCGATAAGAGATGCGATTATTCTTGATTTTGGATCAACGAGTACTGTTATGAGCATGATGAATACTGGCAACTTGATATTTTCACAGAGTATATCTGTTGGATCAGATGCATTAACTCGCGCTATTGCTTCCGAGTTTTCGTTTGAACATAATCAGGCAGAAGAATACAAGAGAAACTATGGACTTACCCCTGATCAGCTCGAGGGGAAAATTTATAATACGATAAAACCAGTGATGGATTCTATCGTTGCAGAGATAAGAAGAGGGATTGAATTTTATAAAACAAGGACGATGTATGCCCCTCCAAAAAACATGGTGTTGATTGGAGATGGCGCTCTACTCCCAGGGTTAGTGGTGTATTTGGCCAAAGAATTTGGAGCAAGTGTGGAACTTGGAGACCCTTTTAAAAACATTGGCATGAGTAAGAAACATGAAAATTCATTGGCAAAAGGAAGGGCTGCATATACGGTAGCTGTAGGATTAGCTTTAAAAGATGAATAAGGTCTTTTAAATATGTATCTCAGAGCCAGGTACAGTACTGTACCTGGCGTGGAGTCTAACCGTTTGAGTTACTATGACTAAAGTAACAGTTCAATAATAGCTCTCAAACTCTAAAGGATAGATTCTACTCCACCTTCGGTGGAATAGAAATACAGGATTTACGTAGTTTAGTTTGATTACATATGGGGATATTTAATAAATCAAAACAATCTAAAGAAAAAGAAAAACAATCGGTTAAAGATGGGTCTGCCTCAGAAAAGAAGGTCCGCACAATCAATCTCATTCCCAAACCGACTCAGGAAGAGATAGATGTTGTTGTTCGTAAAGACAAGAGAAGCATATCTGGGGTGTCTTTTATCGCTTTAATAATTTTTGTTGCAGTCTCAATTTTAGGTTTCAATCTGTGGTCAAAGCTTCGACTTAATCAAGTGGAGCAAACTCTTGTAGATGCTGAAAATGAGATAAAAATGCACCAGCTTGAAGAGATTCAGAAGAAGACCCTTGATAACAAGCTGTTAGCATACCAATCAGTAAAGAATGAAGACTTTAATGCAGACAATGTTCTGAGTTACCTACTTGAAGTTGCTGAAGGTCTATCTGATGTAAAAACATTATTCTTAGACAATACTTTGAAGTTTGAAATGACTGGCTCGGCATCGAGTTACACAAACGTGGCAAGACTTTGGCATGACATGACTCGAGAGGAAAAATACTTTGAGAGTATAAGTCTTGAGAGAGTCAGTAGGTCACAAGATACTGGGAAAGTTAGTTTTAATTTTTCGGGATACGTAATAAAAGATAAAGTAGAAGAGATGTAATCACAATACTTATGGAAGAACAAATAACTAATAAAAAAGATCAAGTTGATTTAGGGCGGGATCCTGTCGTCCCCGTAGAGCGGGGTCTCCAGGATAAAGAAGTTGACAACAGTCGTAATTTGACTGAGGAACCAAAGATTTCACTGAAACCTAAGGAACCGGAGGGTCCAAAACTTGATTCAAGTCAGGTTATTAAGTCAGAACCAAAGAAAGAAACATCACTTTTTGAAAGGTTGAACAATTGGATCATTCCAATTATTTCTTTAATAATATTGGTAATAGTCTCGATTTTTGTCCTTATCCCATCTGCAAATGATACTATGGATACCCTTGATGAGATTAGAACTCTAGAGCAACAGATTGTCACTTATGAGTCAAAGATTGATCAACTGAAAGCCATCAATATTAATGATGTGAACTCATCTCTTCAGATAGCCTCACAAGTGATAAAAGATGATTTGGAGGTGGGAAGTCTTGCTGCTGATGTGGAGGCTCTTGCAAGGAATCAGGATTTGGAGACAAAATCTGTAAGTTTTTCGAGTTCTTCCCAATCTCAAATAAATGTACCTGGCTATGTGAAAACTATCTCTGGTCCTTTTTCATATAGTGGAACTTTCAAAAACCTATCTGATTTTATTGCTGATTTACGAACCAAAAGTCCTACGATTGTTGCTCTAAGAGAGGTATCAATGTCTAAATCTGGATCTACTGGTACAGAGGAAGAAGATATTTGGACAGCAAACTTTGTTATTGACGCTTTTACCACAAGTAAAGTAGAGGCAGTAACTCTTCAGACTGCTGTGTCTTCTTCAATAAACCAAGAACTGATGAATGAGATAAATGAAAGATTGGAGTATTCGGAATCTTTGAATTAGTCTACTATTTCAAGCTTTACTTTTTTGTTTTCCTGTACTGCCTTTATGCTGATGAGATTTCTTAGTGCAGAGATGTTGCTTCCGGCTTTTCCGATAATCAATCCTCTGTCCTCCTCGTCAGCCGTAATTAGAAGTTTAACGAAAGTTGGATCATCAGGTTCAATTTCTTCTTCGACCTTGATAGCCTTTGGGTTATTTACGATCTGTTTTAATACGAATTCTAGTAACTCTTTCATGATTTATTTTATTGAAACTTAATTATATGTATCTCTATTTCGACTTAGGCGAAGTAGAGTCTATCTATTGAGTTGACCATGACAGAATTGGCCAGTCTATTTTATCATAGAGGCTTGTAGGATAGACTCTACGGCCTTCGGCCATAGAGATACAGTAAAATTAAAGATCTTTATTCAATATTCGCACCACTAATGGTACCTTCGGCATCGAATAGGGCATAGTCGAAGACAGATGGTGCAGATCCTCTCAGCATAAACTGAGAGATGTATTCTCTATAAACCTCATTTATATAACAATGTGCTTTTAGCTCACCAAACTGGAAATATCCAGGTGCAAGTCCGGAGATATCAAGCAGTGAATCTCCTCCCACAGGACGTATTCTTACTACATCAGGATTACTTGTGTCAGTGAGAGTGAAAGTATACGGAAGAGTCGGATCCATAAGTAAAGTATCTATAAGTCCTTCTACATACCACTCATCTTCATTATCCCCATAAGAAAGTGCTACAGCATAGGTCAGTGTGTCCGCCTCTACGTCATAAAATTTCAAAATCAAATAATCAGCATCACCATCCCAAGAAATATTTATCCCGTCATCTCCACTCCTGTCGTTACCTTCATCATCTCTTAGATCTATCTCCAAAACCTCGTCCTTACCTAGAAAAAATGAATCAACACCTTCGGAACTTCTTCTAGCTGAAATATTCCAGTTACTACATTTAAGGCTCGATACCGGAAGATATGTATCTACATAAGGTGTAGGAATACTGTGTCCAATTCTTTCCTCTGATGTGTAATCTACCAGTGGACCTTCTTCGGCCCACAAACCATTCCAAAAATCTTCAGCCATTGCCACATCAAGAAGAGATTCTATCTG
>JBDRHV010000004.1:0-12205 GCA_043816465.1 bacterium
CTGCCTGATCAGCATGTGAGTGGGGTAATTAGTAAGATGGTATTTGCAGACATTGCGGACAGATGGACTACCGGTACAAATTATGCAGATGAGTGTTACAACGATGTGATTTGTAGAGCGCAATCAAAAGGTGTTGATCCAGCGTTTGCACTTCTAATCTGGCTAAATGAATCTGGAGCAAGCAACTATGATTCAAGCACTCTTCCAGTTCAAGACTTCGGAATAAACGATAATTCTATTGCTGAAGATTTTAATGCACAGATTGAGAGATTCCTTGGATTGAGTCATGCGGCAGCTTGTCCGGGGCTCGATTATTGGACTTCATGGGCTACAAAATATCTTACTGGTACATGTGATACCACAAGAGTTGTAAACGGAATTACAGGTCCTCAATATCTTGAGGGTATCAGAGAGAGATATCAGTGGATAAGACCTGGGGCGGCTCTTCCTGCTCAGATAAAAAATTCGGCAAGTGCTACCGGACAGCTATGTGTGGGAGTCGGAGGTACAATCTACTCCAGCTACAATGGTACGGGAATGTCTTATTCTGGTGGTACCCTTACCGGAAGTCCACTAGATATTTGGAATAAGGCTGCTGCTGAATTTGGAGTGAATGCACGATTGGAACTAGTATTTCCTGGCTCAACAATTTATGATATTACGATTGGTCCAGGAGCATGGTGTTTCAGTGGAAGTGGTGTTATTTACTGTAAGGCAGACAAGATGTATGGGGCTAGTCCTTCATTATTAACTGGTCTTTTCAGACATGAGCTTGCTCATCAGGTACAGCATAGTAATGGAAGTCTTTCGAACTGGAAGGAATCTAGATATAGAGAATGGGGAGCTGAGCATCTTTCTGGAAATGGTGGACACTATATGTTCAGTACATCTGACGGTTACTGTATGAGAGGACTCCAGGTATCTCAGAAATTATATGACTCAGGAAAATGTACAACCTCAGAACTAAATGAGATAGCGAAGGGTAAAGCACTAAGTACAACCTGTGCTTCACAAGTAAGATCTTATATTACCGGAGCTACCATCGGTAGCAGTTGCAGATGAAGAAAATAATAGAATTTATAAAAGAATATTGGTATGTAATTGGTGCAATTCTTATCGCCACCTTGGTTATATCTTACTGGAGCAGGACCGGAGTGTTTGTAAAATCTGAGGCGATAGAGCTTCCTCTTGGAAGATATGAGCAAGATATCGATATACGGATAAGCGACTTTGGAGGCATGACTGATCCATCACCGGTATTCAATGTTGAGGTGTATGATGCGTCAGGATTTGAGTCATTCCTTGATTCAATTAACATCGATTCTACAAGGGATGAGGTGGAAGACAGTTATAAATATGGGATCGGTACCCAGATTGTTTATTACTATCCAGATACTGCACTTGCATATATGACTTTCGAGTCACCAATCGATATGGGATTATCACTTGATTCTGAAATTTCAGATGAAAACATAGATGACGTTATCTCTCAGCTTCACGATGAAGTCTTTGCGGATTTTCCGGAATTCAGAATCCAATCAAGTGCGATTAATGATTTTGTTTATGTGAAAATCGATTATAAAGTCGATGGGTACAATTCATATATCTCAAGCTATTATCTCGATGGTTCTTCTATGGAACTTGAATTAACAACTTTTGGAAAAGTAAAGAGATTAAGTATGCTTATGGTTTCATCAATAGAATTCTTTGAAAATATTCCGATAATGACAAATGAAGATTTGGAGACAAAAATTAGTCTAACCTCTTTTCCCAAAGGTATAGATTTTGAAGTGGAAGACGAAGAGTTTACTAGTCTCCATCCCACATTCCAGCAGGATGCTCAACTTTCTGAACTAAGAGCTACTAGCGTCACTCCTTCTTGGGTTTTCTTTAATAAAGAGAATGGACTGGCTATCCCTATGTACATATGTATTGGCGATGGGGTAGTAAAGATCGAATCCCTAGATTCTACTTTTTCCGCAAGTACTATTATGTATGTCTCCCCGATAGATCCAAGATATATTATTCTCAGGTATGATAGTTTAGATACAACTGATGATTCTTCGGCAGGCTCAGAAGAACAGGATCAAGTGGGAAGAAGTGAAGGTGATTTGTTTGTGGGTGAACCTCTATGACCTCAAAATTTTTAGAACTACAACTCCCGATATTTATGCCAGATGCAACGTTGGGAGTAGTAAGAGCTTTGACTACTGAGCAAGTAGAAAATACCGGTACCAAGATGATTGTTGTGAATACATACCATCTTCTAATAACGATGGGTGAGAAAGGAATGAGGAAAGTAGGAGGGATAAAAAAGTTTATGAATTGGAAAGGAAAAGTGCTGTCTGACTCTGGAGGTTTTCAAGTATTTTCTCTGATTCACGAAAAGAATAACCTTGGAAAAGTAACTCCAAACGGTGCGATTTTCAGATCTCCGATAGATGGAAGCAAGCACTCACTTACTCCACAGATATCTATTGATATGCAAATTGCTATTGGATCAGATGTATTAATAGCTTTGGATGATTGTAGGTCTGAAGATGTGAGCTACGAAGATGCAAAACAATCTGTCGAAAACACTATCAGGTGGGCAAAAGTTTCAAAGAAATATTTGAATAACAAATATCCAAAGCAGTCAGAGAGGGTAAAGCTGTTTGCGGTAGTACAGGGAGGGAACCATAAAGAATTGAGAAAGCATTGTGCCGAAGAGTTGATAAAAATAGGATTTGACGGGTACTGTTTTGGTGGATGGCCAGTAGATAACAGAGGAAGGTTGGTTTCGGACATTTTGGAATATGTAGCATCTATTATTCCTGATGACAAAGCTAAATATGCAATGGGTGTTGGAACACCGGATGATATCAAGAAATGTTTTAAAATGGGATACAACATGTTTGATTGTGTTATCCCAACACGAAATGCTCGACATGGACTTTTGTATACAAGTAAAGGAGAGATCAGAATTCAAAAGTCCAAGTTTAAGTATGACAGTTCTGCTCCTGATTCAAAATGTGAATGTTACACCTGTTCCAACTTTACGAAAGCATACTTACATCATCTCTTTAAGTCAAAAGAGATGGCAAGCTACTCACTTGCGACTATACACAACCTTCAATATTATTCAGACTTAATGAAAAGTTTAGTATAAAACCATCTTTATTCTTTCATTGACCGCTACCTCTCAAAGATGATATTATTGCCGTGATAGGAATATATGAGGAAATTGTTTTTACGTAAGGATTTTTAAGAGGTCCCGTCTTCCCATGCACCAGAATCGGTACATGGTTAGCCGAGGCCGTGAGCAGTTAGTTTTATGAAAATTATTGGATACTGATCGAAATCTGAAACCGAAAAATGACTAATAATACTTAACACAAACAGTTCATAATATTATTTTGCTGTTGTGTTTTTATTATCTCCTCAACAATATCCTTTCGTTAATTTAATTATTTAATGAGATGACAGCATTAATAGTAGTGTTGAGCATCATCTCGGTAGCTGGTATTGGAACTACGGCTTATATGTTTTTAAATAAGCCAGTCAAGGGAGACTCGAAAATTGTTCCAATAATTAAGCCCAGAATATCCGAAGATGAAGCGATAAAGATAGCTAGCGGAAAAGCCGAGCAAATATTAGAGAGAGCAGAACAAAAATCAAATAGTATCGTTCAAAGCGCAAAATCTGAAGCTCGAAAGGTGAGAGATCAGTCTCACGATCTGGATAGAAAGATCTCAGATAGGGAATCCAAGCTTATTGAAAAAGAGGCTGGGGTTCAAACTCAACTGGATAAAATAGAAAGTTACAGATCAAGATTGGAAAAAGAGAGAGACCATATTCTGTCTAGTCGGAAAGAGCTTGCGAAGAAGTTGGAAGAAATATCCAAACTTACAAGAGAGGAAGCGGAAGAGCAATTAAAGAAAGAAGTAGAGGAAGATCTAAATGAATATACTGCAAAGAAGATCCGAGAAGCAGAGAAGAAAATTCAAACTGACTCAGATGATAAATCAAAGGAGATTCTTGTAAATGCTATGCAAAGTGTTGCTACTGATTATGTTGGTGAGACGACTGTATCTACAGTAAAAATTGATGATGAAAAAATAAAGGGCAGGATTATTGGAAAAGAAGGAAGAAATATTCGTGCCTTTGAAAAAGCAACGGGAGTCGATGTAATAATTGATGAGTCTCCAGATGCGATTGCAATTTCATCTTTTGATCCACTTAGAAGGCATATTGCTGTAATAACAATGAACATGCTAATCAAAGATGGAAGAATTCATCCTGGAAGGATAGAAGAACTTATCGAGAAAGCAAAGTCTGAGGTGTCAAAAGAGATTAAAAAGACAGGTCAACTTCTTGCAGACGAAGCTGATTGGCAAACTATAGACGAAGGTTTATTGAAACTTCTTGGAAAAATGAAATATAGATCAAGTTATGGCCAGACACTTGTGGACCATACGGTAGAGGTAATAAGAATAGGTGAGGCAATTGCTCAAGAGGTAAAGGCAGATGTTTCTCTAGTAAAGAGGGCCTGTCTTCTTCACGACGTGGGTAAGGTTGTATCTCATAAAGTGGAAGGACAGCACCATCATATCAGTGCTGAGATAGCTAGGAAGTATAAACTTCCAGAGAATCTTGTGAATGCAATTGAAGCTCATCACCTTGATACCGAAGCTGAGACACTTGAAGCCGTCATAGTATATCTTGCTGATGCAATCTCTGGTGCAAGACCGGGTGCAAGAAAAGATAGCTATGAAAACTATGTAAAGAGAGTCAAAGGAATCGAAGATGCTTCGAAGAAGATTGCTGGAAACAAGGCTTCTGAAATATATGCAATCCATGCAGGTAGAGAGGTAAGAGTTATCGTCAAGCCTGATATTGTAGATGACGATCAATCTCTGGTCCTTGCAAAGAAAATTTCTGATGAGATAGAGAAATCACAGACATTTCCTGGCACAGTTCAGGTTACCGTGGTAAGAGAGAGTAGAGCGGTAAGTACTGCAAAATAGGAGACCCTATCCCCGTGTTGTGGGGTCCAGGGTGTGAGCTGTACTATTGAATGACCAATCTACTATCAAATAAATTAATGACTATTAACATGATTAGGATTCTATATACTGGCGATGTATGTGGATCTCCAGGTAGGGAGACATTAAAAGATGTCTTGCCAGAAATTCGAAAGAAAGAAAAGGTTGATCTAGTAGTGTGCGATATTGAAAATCTTGCGCATGGTAAAGGTGCTACCGAGAAGACAGTAATGGAAATTATGTCATATGGAGTGGACTTCATGACAGCTGGAAATCATATTTGGAGAAGGCCAGATTTTGAGGTTCTACTTAGCGGAGAGTACCCAATAATCAGGCCAATCAACTATCCAGAGGATCTTCCAGGTAAGGGATATCAGATTGTGGATCTTGGTAAAAAAGGAAAAGTTCTTTTTTCTATCGTACTTGGGAGGGCATTTTTTCCGAATGAAAACGTAACAATGGATATGGTAAGGCCGCTAGAGAATATGATGAAAGAAGTCGAGAATGAAAGGCTTTCTGCTAGTATTATCGAGGTTCATGCTGAGTCAACTTCTGAAAAAGTTTCTTTGGGATTGATGTTCGATGGGAAGGTAAGTGCAGTACTTGGAACCCATACCCATGTACCAACTGCGGATGAAAGATTGCTTCCAAATGGTACCGGATTTATTACCGATCTTGGTATGGTTGGACCTCAAGATTCGTCACTTTGGGTGAAACCTGAGATTATTTTTCAACAGATGAAATATCCATATTCTCCTGCGTATGACATCCAGGAGGACGGAAAATGCCGTTTTGATGCTGTTATTTTGGAGATTGAAAATGATAAAAGTTGTGCAATAATCAAGCGAGTGAACAAATTGCTTTAGTATTGACATATTTGGCTTATTACGATAAATTTTAGGCGACGTGAAGCAATAAAGCTCATGTTAAATCACAAGGAAAGGAGGAGACATCAAATGTTAAAGAGAGAAGTAATTGAGCAAGTTGCATCTAGGACTGGCTTGACAAAGAAAGCAGCAGGCGATGCTGTTGAAGCTTTCCTCGGTGTGGTTGCAGATGCTCTCAAGAAAGGCGATAGTGTCCTTCTTACCGGTTTCGGTAAATTCATGGTTAGAGAAAGAGCATCAAGAGCGGGTATCAACCCCCAGACAATGGAGAAGATTCAGCTTCCAGCTACCAAAGTCCCTGCATTTAAAGCAGGAAAGGGTTTGAAAGTGGCTGTTAAATAATAGCCTGTAAGCTCTGTGGATAAGGGTGGGGCCTAAGCGTATGCAAGGGCTCCACTTGCATTATGTTGTATATTTATTGGCTTACTCTTGTTCGATCTTACCTGTCTGATAGGTTTATTTAGTAAATCTTATTAATCCTGTTGCTTTGCAACAGGATCCCATTATGTTCTAACCTTTCATCGGTGGTTAAAATAATCCTTAGCAAAAACTTAGTTCTCCTGTACAATGATTTAGTTATGAAACTGCCATTTAGAGAATGGGTAATTCCTACAAAGAAGAACAGGTACCATCCAAAACTTTTGAGAAAAGGGGCTTTTATCTTTTATACGATTTCACTTCTTCTGGTAAACATGCTGTCTGGTACTTTCAGTACCCCAATCTCAGCTGGTGCAGTTTCTGCGTCAGAGTTGATTGCTTTATGTAATGCTGAAAGAGTTGCAGGAGGACTTAATACTCTTTCTACAAATTCCAAACTAGCATCAGCAGCTCAAGCAAAGGCAGCAAATATGTTCCAGGAACAATACTGGGACCACTTTGGTCCAAATGGAGAAACTCCTTGGCAGTTCATACTCGCTGCTGGTTACAACTATGTATATGCAGGTGAAAATCTTGCGAAAGGATTTACGACTTCAGAGGGGGTACATGCTGCTTGGATGGCGAGCGCATCGCATGCTGCAAATATTATGAATTCAAACTATAAGGAAATCGGAATTGCGGCTGTACCAGGTACCATACTTGGTGAAAATGTCATATTGGTGGTACAGATGTTTGGTGCTACTTCAGTACTTCCTGCAACCGCTGAGGAATCTGAGACTCCACCAAACAACTATACTCCCCCTGTTAGCACTCCAGAGCCAGAACCGATAGATGATTCCTTGGAAATTACTTATCCAGAAGATGATTCTAAGATAGGGGAAAGTGATTTTATGATGGAGGGCACTTCTGGCGTAAGTGATCAGAATATTCAAATATTGAACAACGAAGAGTTACTTGGAGAGGCCATAGCAGAGGAGGGGATATGGGATTTTCGTCCGGAAGAGGGTTGGATTGATGGGGAATATGATGTTCATGCAGAAGGTAGTGTGGCAGGACAGTCAGACAATGTTGGGTTTACGGTAGATACGATTCCTCCATCGATTGATTCAGAAAGTCTTGATTTATCTTATGATGTGGGAATACTTAGAATTCAGGTAGTAGTCGAAGGGACACCTTCAGCAGTAACACTTTCTGTTGGAGAGAAAGAGGTGGAAATGGAGATTACGGAGGGAGATATATTCGAAGGTTCAATTCTTGTCACTTCTGGGGATACATTGGGAGAGTGTGAAATAATAGCTTCAGATGAGGTAGGAAATTATGCAACTTTAGATATTGCTGAGAAAGTAAGGGGAGTTGTGAACTCAGTAGAGGACGAAGGTATAAGTATTAGAGATTTTTCATCGATTTTCAATTACGCATTGATTTTTGGACTTGCGATTCTTTTTGTTGTGGATCTATATTTTCTGTATAAACTGAAGAAATTTGAGACACATGGGAAAATATTGTTCAAGTCTGCCCTTTGGGTTATCATCTTGACGGTAACTTTGATAATCGGGACTAGAGGAACAATCACATAGAATGGCAAAGAAAAAAGTAGCTACAAAGAAAAACACTTTTTTAACAAATATTTTCAGGAGAAGTCTTTTTTATTCTGTATGTCTATTTGCTTTATTGCAGTTTATGCTGGTTCTACTTCAGGTCAGAAGTTATTCGAGCTATTGGATGTTACTAGTAATGGGGGGATTTGTTGTTGTACTTGAGCTTTTGTATTCTAGGCTGAATGAATATATGAGACCATTCTCCAAACAAGTGAAACACTGGAGGAAAAGGATATGGAACGAATCGTTTTTGCACCATCTTTTACTTCCTGGTCTTTTCTATATATCTGGGTCTTTATTTTTGTACTTCAATAGGGTGAGGGCTCTAAGTCAAGTGGCAGTACTTCTTGTGACTGTAGGTTTTCTCATACTTTTTTACAACATTTCGTGCACATATAGAAAAATGTATAGCATTTCTAAGAATACAAGATATGTCTTTGATTTTATCAATATTATCGTCTTCTATTTTTTCTCTGATATTCTTATCAACTCTGTTTTCTACAGGGGACTTTCAGAATGGGTAATTTATCTTGGTACAGGAGTTGTTTCTCTTGCTCTTGTGACTATGATGATAGTGATGTTTAATCAGTTTTCATACAAACTTCTGGGAATTGCCGGTATATGTTCAATTATAATTTCCTTACTATCTTTTCTTGTAATGCAGGCACCAGTATTGAATATTGCAACTTTGTCTTTACTTATTGCTGTTGCTTTCTATCTTGTGGATGTGTATTGGCATCATAAGCTTGAAGGTACATATGATTCAGATACAATGTCTCAATACGTAATATTTGCCATTATGGTAGTAATTTTATTGCTATATATATAATGAGGTATCTTGTAATAAAGGTTGGAGGATCTCTTGTGTCTCCTAGGGATACTATCGTCGATGAAAAATTTGTCAGAGAGTTTGTAAACAACATTAAATCAATATATTCAAATCCAGAAAATTCCGAACTAAAAATGGTGATAGTGGTTGGAGGGGGAAATATCTCCCGAAACTATCGAGATATTTCAGTCTCTCTAGGTGAGATGGATGATATTGATCAGCATAGAATAGGGATAGTGGCTACATGGATGAATGCCGAGTTGGTAAGAATATTATTGGATTCTGAAGGACTGGTTTACAAAAGAACTCTCGGAATTGGTGTATTTGCGAATAGTCTCGAAATCGGTATTCAGGGCATAACTGAAGATTTTAATTCTTGGAAGAACGGTGATAAACCGATACTTGTGAGCGGTGGTTTTGTAAATGGAGCAAGTACAGATCTAAATGCTTTTGTACTTGCTTCGAAATTGGAGATAGACAAGGTGTTCAAAATGTCCAATATAGACTATGTTTATTCTGAGGACCCGGATGATAATCCTAATGCAAAACCCTTTCCTGATCTCACATGGGATAAGTATCTTGGGATGTTTGAAGAAAACGGTCACAAGCCTGGACAAAATGTTCCAGTAGATTTGCTTGGGGCAAGGCTAGCAAGGGATAACAAAATTTCACTTTGTCTTATGGATGGCAGAGATCCTTCTGTAATCAAAAATATTGTAGAAGAAAAAAAGTTCGATTGTACTAATATTCATTAAAGTTCAGATATGAAAAAAAGAGCTAGAGGAATATTAGTGTGTAATGGACGGGTACTTGTCGTCAAAATTTCAAAGAAGAAAGGTAATTATTTTACACTTCCAGGAGGTCATTCGAGGAAAGATGAATCCTTAGAGGACACATGTGTAAGAGAGATAAATGAGGAGACCGGATTAAAGGTGGAAGTAGAAAAGCAGATACTAAAGACGGATGAAACCAATCACAGTACATACTATTTTCTGTGTTCTGTTGAAGATATTAATGATACTGCTAAAGATGATGAAGGCTTTCCGGTAGTTAGAGTATTGGGTGAAGAATTAGGTAGGAAGAAAAAATATGAAGTAATGTGGTTGAAGTCTGAAGACTTGAAAGATATTGCTATCTACCCAAGAGAAATATTGTCAAAAATTCAGTCACTAATTGCTTGAACAATAAGTCTTTTTTCGGTGGTACCTCTTGGCCAGCAAGTCTGAAGTGTTAAAGAGTTATGTCCATCAAACATTGACTCTCCGGTATAGACAGAAGTATCAAGTGGATCTACGATTATTCTGTTTTTTACTGTGTAGGTGTACTGGTTGTCGTTCAAATATAGAGTTACTGTATCTCCTGTTGTAAGTTCATCTATCCTTGTGAACCATCCACCTTCTGGGGTTTGTCCATTCTCGGATAACTTACTGTGTGCAAATAAATATGTGTTTCCACCTTGTACGTAGGGTAGAGCGGTGTACATCCCGTGAGCAATCGATCTTTCTATTGTATCAAGGTACTCTTCTTTATCGGAAGGATCCACGTTAGAGGTAATATCTTTTTTTAAACCAATCTTTGGGATATCAATATAGAATGAATAAATAACAGGAATTTCTGCTGATATTGTAGAAGATTCAGTAGATGCACCTGTTTCTGCAATACTTTCGATAACTTCATCGGAACCCTCTGTTTCAAAGGTATAATCTTCTGTTCTTCTTGGCATAATTGCCACAAAGATAAGAAAAACAATGAAAAGCCCAAGTTGTAGAATTCTTCTTTTTGCTATGTTATAGACAAAAATATTTTACTTGGGCAGTAAAATTGTATTAGGAGACTTCGACTATTTTATACTCTTGCTCTCCTAAGGGTGTATTTATGACAACGTCATCTCCTTGCTTTTTGCCTTTTATGGCTTGTCCTAGTGGAGACTCGATAGATATTCTCTTTTCAGCTGGATTCGACTCTGTAGCACCAACGATTGTATATACAATGTCTTCTCCGTCTTTTGCTAACTTTACAGTCATTCCTGCTGATATCTTGCAATTACCTCTATTGCAAGCGTCTGTATCAATTAATACTGAGTGGTCAATAATTTCTTCGAGTTCGCTGATTCTTTTATCGTTTGAGGCAATATCTTCCTGAACCTTGTAATAGTTGCTGTTTTCACTGATATCTCCCTCTCCAAGCTCTTGATCTAGCTGATCTTGCAGCCTCTTTTTGGTTACTTCACTTCTTTTTTTAAATTCTGCTTTAAGTTCTTCAAGACCTTTTTTAGTGATCTTGTATGTATTCTTTTTCACAAAAAAAACTCACAAAATTAATTTGTTTATACCGAATGTAACTTCTGAAAATATTTTTATGGAATATACAAACGGCTTTGTTTAAAGCCTCCTAATGATACTATTTTGGCGATTTTCTGTCAATTGAGGCATAATAAGAATATGGTTAAGAGGATAAGGTACTTGTTAGTATTTTCAGGTATATTTTCACTGTTTCTAGGCGCTTATTTATACTTTGGTAGCAAGTTTTCTTGGAGGTCGGTAGATAATCATTCTGAGGTTGAAATAGGGGAGGAAAACAGTTCAGAAGTAATAGAAATCCCGCTGTATAGGCAAAAATACGACTTTGCAGTGGAGTATATTCTGAGTTTTCTTGGGGGTGATATTGAGTTATCAGATTATATTGTTGTAGTAGACATTTCAGAGCAAACCGAGTACATTTTCGATAAAGAGGGTGATTTGATCGATACATATCGAATTTCGACGGGTGAGGATGGAACCGATAAAGCAATGGGTGAGAGTTTGTGGCGGGTTGAAAGCAAAATTGACTATGAAGTGGCTCCTTTGTATGGTCCGAGGATGATGATGTTAGGTAGGTACGTAAATGGTGAATGGATAACTACGACGGTAGCTCTTCACGGTACTGAGGAGCCAGATAGGATAGGAACACCGTTTACTTTGGGTTGTGTATACCACAATAATGCTGATATAATAACACTGTTCGACATTTTAAGCATAGGGGATTATGTAGTTGCGATTGAGTAAAATGTTATTTGAAAAGGATTTACTGTTTGAGAAAGGTGATAGGTCCAGCTAACTTATAGTGCGGCACGCACTATAAGTTAGCTGGGCCGCTATCGTCTAACGGTTAGGACGTTGGGTTCTCAACTCAATAATCAGAGTTCGATTCTCTGTAGCGGCAAATTAATCAAAGTAAATATAAAATATGGGAATTTTTCTTCTCTTTATTTCTCTTTTTGCTTCAGCATCTGACGGGTTATTTGCTAAAAAGTTTTATAACAACAGGGAAGATAACGATCCTATTGCAGCAGGAATATTTCAAATGTTCACTGTTGCAGTCTTTTCGTTTTTTGTTTATATATTTTTTTATTATTCAAAAAATGATATTTCAGTGGCCTTTAGTGGAAAAGTATTTCCATACGTGCTAGTAGATTGTGCTCTGATTTCTCTGTGTGCAGTATCATGACAT
>JBDRHV010000005.1:0-3144 GCA_043816465.1 bacterium
TTTCTTTTTTATTCTAATATTACCATATCTAATTAATGGACGAAAATATCAAACCATCTGATTTCTGCACCCGGCGTGTAAATACAAAAACTGCAGAGCAATATCTGATAGATTCTGAAAAGGAGAAAGTAATCTGCCTAATAGGTGCCCGGGTAGCACTTGAATATGCAGAAAAAACAGATAATAAAACATCATTAAAGGATGTATTGGATGAAATAAACAGGCGTGTAGAAAAATTGTGATCACATAGCGTTCAGGCAAGGAAGCCCACGATCTTTAGTTCTTAATATCTTCAATATCATCATCTATATTCCCACTAGGCGTAAATCTCTTCTTCTCCACATCACCCTCAAATATCAAAACAGTAGGTACAGTCTTCACATCAAATCTACGAAATATTTCCTCATTTCCACCACAATTTACTATGGCAAATTCATCATCTAATTTATCAGCATTATCATCCAAACCAGCAATAAAAGATTCACAGGCTGGACAGCCATCCCCGGTAAATATCGTAATTGTCCTATCACGGATCTTTAACAGTTCATCGAATTCATCTACATAATATCCCAATCCAAACTCACCGCACAATTCAATACCCTCGCTATTAAGCTCATTCCTCAGTGTCGACAGATTCATCGGCTTCTTCCTCAACATCTTCCTTTTTCTTATCATCAACAAACTCATCAACATCAATCTCTTTACACGTCATCTTCTTGTCCTTTATCACGCACTTAAGCAGTGTAGGTACCGCAGCAACGCCCATCTTCAAAGCAAGATCAACATCTTCCTTGGTATCAATTATAATCTCCTCGATCTCACCACTTTCAAGTGCATCTTTAAGCTTCTCCTTGACTGTGGGGCAACTTGGACAGTTCTTTGATGTTACCAGGTATTTTTTTTCTTTTTCATCGGTCATTTTTATTCATCTCATCAGCCTTCTTAGCATACTCCTCACTCCTCCCCTTGCACAAAGGAGCAGCCTCCTTAATACTAGTTGCTTTTCCGGTATCAAATTGTTCCTTCACACACACATTATACCATGAAGGCTTCCTCTTCTTTTTAGCCTTCACCTCGGGAATATCGCAATCAAGTACAATATTATCCCCCTCATCCTTGATTAATTTGCATTTGACTATCATTCTCACACCTCATCAGCCTTCTCCCACACAAAACGCAATTTCTCAGCCTCCCTCTCAAGACCACTCAATTCATCCTTACATGACCCACACATCGTGGAAGCCTTCGCCTTCCTGATATCCTCTATGGCATCTTTCAAATGCTCATAATCCTTCTTCTCACAGGTAGTACATCCACCTAACCTGCTCCCAAGTGGACCAATATCCAAAATTCCAAGACCAAATAAACCTCTACGACTCATTTTCTGTGATACGCTTAAAATATTCCTTTAATGTTGAAATTCCGGAAGTTAGATAATCCTCATAAAAATCCTCAATCCCACCTCCTCTATCTAAAAATCTTTTATCGGATTCAGTTTTTCCATCACCAAATTCCTTTATCCATGATTCTATAAATTCAGTAATGGAAATCTTTGTTCTAATAACGCATAATCCCTTTTGTGCATATCTCACACATTTAAAATCAATCGCCATCTTTCAACTCCCACCCATGCTCTTCAGCTAACCTTTTAAGCTTTTCCCTCTTCTCACATTCCGGGCAATCCTCATTAGCTTCTTTTTCTTCATCCATATAATATATTATACATATAAATATATAATCATGTCAAAAGGACTATTCGGCTTTGGAATATTGAATATTGAAAAAAATGACCTAAGAAACAAGGTCAAGAAAACCTATGAGCTAATCTACAAGCACGAAACAAGAGACATAAACACCTATGAAGAAAGACAGATGAGGGATCTGATCAGTGAAGTATCCAGGCAACTATCCCAAAAACTTCCCTCTTTGGATTACAAGGAATCAAACACAGTCTCCAAAAGGCTATCAGATTTCTCATACCACATAGATGCACTCCCGGTAAAAGAATTAACCTTAAAGTACGATCAATTAATATCTCAGGTCCACTGGTGCGTTAAAATGTCTTCAAATTCAGATATAATATTCGGTGAGAATTTCAATAAATTTTTGGAGGATCCTTTAGGATATGGAACAAAAAGGGATAAAATTATAAAGAGGTAATCAACATGGGAAAAGGAATTCTTGGCTTGGGAGTATTGAATATAGAACCTACCAAATTAGAATATAAAATGGCAAAAGCAGAGTACCTATTCACTCACAAACCACGATCACAAATATTGAAATGGATGAGTCCAAAGGAATTCTTATCATTAGTCCCACCAACAAGATACTCCAAAGAAACTACTCAGGAACTCAAAGAAAAAATTAGAAAAGGAACACCATTAGATCCACTATTTCTAGATATAGATATTGACTCATGTAATGTAATGCAACATGAGGGAAGACACAGGGCAAAGGCAGCAATCGAATTAGATATAAAAAAAATACCAGTAATCTTGTACCATAAAGAACGATATAATGGCCAATCAGGATTCATTGATATAAAAGGAAAAGAACAATGTAAAATACTACTACCAGAACATTAATATGATCATAAAACCACCGAAAATATCAGTACGGGACACCAGAGAACCCCCCTATCTCCCACCAGTCACCCGGGCATACATAGATCTAATGCGTCCATTTAGCCTAATTGGAAGTTTCCTGGCCGGATTTTTCCTTGTACTACTCTATTCATCCTACCACGGCCAACCCTTCACACCCTTGTTAGGCACTACAGTAGGAATAATCCTAAGCCTGTTACACGCCGGAAGCCAGATCATAAACCAAAGCTCAAGAGAAGAAATCGAAATAGACAAAGCCACCGGAAAAACCTATAGACCTATGGTAAGGGGAATTTTAGATCCAATGGATGGATTCTACCTGGCAATATTATTATTCACCATAGGAAATCTTGCAGCATTATACATCAACCCGACATTTGCAGTTTTCACACTCCTTATAACATTCTTCGGAATTTCATATACAACCGGGTTACGCACTAAAAAAATATTTTTCATAAACAATATGCATCAGGGAGTAGCACGAGGTGCTTTGCCAATTCTGGCAGTCTGGAGCATATCCGGGAATCCTTTCGATATATTT
>JBDRHV010000006.1:0-4247 GCA_043816465.1 bacterium
AGCAGTCCGGCGATTGTTATAACACTACCTCTAAATAATTTTCTTGATTTCATCTATATTCCTCTCTCATTTTATCCCAATATTTTTCTCTTCGACAAAGCTTTTCAACATCCCTTGGGTTTGCCAATAATTTTTCGACAACGTTCTCCATAAATATTGTATTTTGAGAACCTTTTGCCAAAACCACATCTCCTTTCTTGATTAGTATGTCCTTGATAAACTCTGCCGCTTCTGATGACTTTTCAAATGTGAATATATTATCTTTAATAAAGCCCAGGCTAATTGCTTTAGGTAAAAAGTAATACTTCATATATGGTCCTACCAACACCATTCGATCTGCAATTTTAACTGCCCTTTCGGCTATCTCTTCATGCTCATGTTTTGTCTCTTCTCCCATCTCTCTCATATCGCCTAATGCTAGTATTACCTTGGACTTATCTTTGTTAGATAACTGCTCTGTAAGATCAAAAGCTTCAAATACTGACATCTTTGACGAATTATATGAACTATCAATGATGATAGAATCTTTTATTCCCTTGAACACTGACATCCTTCCTGCTGGTATCTTGTATTTTGACAAAGCATTAGAAGCTTTATCAAGATCAACTTTCAACACATATCCAACAGCCATTGCTCCTGCAAAAGTATATGCATACGCTTCAGGTAGATACGTATTTTCTAGACATATAGAGTAATTTTTACCATCGATGGATAATTTTGTGCAAAATGTATCTTTATGTTGGTTGACCGACGTTATTCTTACATCTGAATCCCCCTGTTTACCAAATGATATTCTGTGAGATTGAGATTCTGATAAAACTTTTTGAACTCTTTTGTCGTCAATATTTCCAATTGCATAACCTTCTAAATTAAGGCTCTTTAGAAGCTTTCCTTTCTCCTGAGCAATTAAATCAAGTATCTTCTCATATCTTTCATCCCCTGAGACTGAGTTAGGCACCAGATAGTCGTACTGTTCGCTGTGGACAGCGGAAACGTTAAGCAATACCCCCACCCTTGGAGTAACAATCTTTAGTAAATAGCTCATATTTTTGGGGCTTCTAGGGCTGTCCACACCCATTTCCACTAGGTATATATCATATCTCTCCCAGTTTATCAGTAACATTACTGGAGCAAGTAAACAAACCCTTATCCAATCAAATATCGAGTAATTATTCATATGCAATCCAAGAATATCCAAGGGAATACCAGATTCACTATTTGCTTTTTCCGACACTTTGACCTTGTATTTTACCTCCAAGACTAATTTGGATGCGTCACGAAGAGAGGTTTTACCGGTACTCCCCGTCAGGCCGATAATAATAGGTTTAATTTTTGATAGTTGAACCTTTGAGAGTATTCGAAGATATATGAGTACGGCCGACCCAAATATTTGTTTTAGCTTTGACATCAGTTTTTAGCAGTAAGATAATGTTTTTGTATCGCTTACCCTATCAATCCACAATATTCCATCCAGGTGATCTACTTCATGTTGTACAAATACCGATCTTTCACCTGAAAGTTTCTCTTTGTGTTTCTTACTGTTTTCGTCATAAAAAGTTACCTTTACATTATCATAACGACTTACAAGCCCGCATATTCCAGGTGTAGAAAGACAGCTTTCATTCCCAGAGATCATGTGGGTTTTCTCAATGTCTAGTTCAGGATTAATGAATACCTCGAACTTTGGACTTCTCCTGTCATCAGCATCCTTAACAATGACAAAAATCCTAACAGGATGATTCATTTGAGGTGCTGAAAGTCCAACGGTAACAAAACCTTCACCTTCTGGATTCAATTTCGCTGTATCTCGAAGATTCCTAATAAGATCCTGCATTTCTTTTGTTTTGATTTCTTCTACATCGATAGGCTTCGACTTTTCCCTAAGTCGCGTATCACCCATCACCAATATTTCTCTTGTTGCCATAGTGTTTTGATATTACCACAAAATCACAATAATTCGGTATAATAGACTTGTTTGTATCGTTATGGTGGATGTAGCTCAATGGTTAGAGCGCCTGTTTGTGGAACAGGAGGTTGTGGGTTCGAGCCCCATCTTCCACCCATTTAGCTTGTCACCATGTAATGGTGGCAGGCTGAATGGAAGAATAGAGCGAAGAACCGATGGTTCGTAGGGACATACTCCATGAGTGAAACGAATGGCAAGTATGACGCTATACTGAGCTAAAAGCGAAGTGAGCCCCATCTTCCACCCGTTTGTCAATTTTTCAATTTCTCAAGCTGATTCGGAGCTAGCTTGCCTTGTCCAATACTATACTTCTTATATTTCTTGCCCCTAAATATACTATCAATTCCAATGTTATCAACAACACTACCAACTTTATCCTCAATCTCATCATATGTCTCTATACCATCACCAAAATATATGTGTATCAATTCATGAATAATCGTCTCAATGAACTCTTTTTCTCCTCCACACATGTAATATCTAGCCCATATATTTCTTCGTTTATCATCATATTTACCTTCAACCCCCAATGAAACAACATAAACCGTGACTTCATGACTATCAAAAGAAATTCCGTTGATATCAAGACCTTTTAGAGTATCCTTTTCAACTAGTTTCCACAACTTACTTATATTAAAAAGTAACTGTCTTTGTGTAAGAAATGTCTTTATTGGAAGAATAAATGAGAACCTCACTACAGAACGAACATCTAAATATTCCCTTCTTTTGAAAAGAGTATCCAGACCACATAATAAATCCTGTATCAAGTTGTATTTGAAAATAATCTTCATATGTGTATTTTAGCAGAGCACGACAATTAAAAGAAAATTGTCGTGCTCAAGCACTAAAGAGAAAGTAACCCGATATTGGACATTGTGTCGATAACATGATCAACAACTCCTTCTGCATCGACTTTGGGAAATTTTTTTTCAACTTCTAAGATCAATTTTTCCCTATCAATATCAGATTTCATAAGGTTAACAACATAACATTGGGCTTCATCCATCACTAATACATCAGCATTTTCGTGATAGAATATGAAACCGATATAGTCTTTACGAGTACGAAATTCTCCCTGTATCTTCATGATATTAATCCTTTTTCATAAAGAAATTCGTCCGGTGCATATAAATTATCGCACACACAAGAAGCTGTGCATCCGGCACCACAAGCGAATTCGCACTTCTTACATATATCCGGTAACCAATCCTGTTTTCTAAAATCCTTAACAACTCGACAATTCCAAATATCCACAAGCGGATTATCCAACAGGTTACCAAGACTGCCTTGAGCAACAGCACACCCTCGGACATTTCCTTCTGCACTTATATGACCAAATCCTGTAAACTGCCAACAACCCTGTACAAGGTCATGATATTTCTCATCGATAAGACAGAGAGGAAAAGCATCTGCAAAAGAGACATTTATTCCGAAATCTTCTTTAATCATTGATAGAACGGGAAGAATAGACTTATATTCCTCTAAAGAAAGTCTCCTCTTTTCCCAATCTTCTCTCGCTAGACCAAAAGGAGCAAGTCGATTCACTCCATAAGAAAAACGTTTTGGATTAATTAGCTCGAGTTCTCCTAAATATTCAAGAAGGTCCCTTATCTGGCAAATATTTTCCCTGGTTAATGTTGTTAGTACTGTAATATCAATACCTTCTGCGAGACATGCCATTAAACCCTGAATGGACTTATAAAAAGACCCAGGAACAGTTGTGATAATGTCATGAGTTTCCTCAAGTCCCTGGATTGAAATAGTGCCAACGTTTACTCCATTTTTCTTAAGAAATCTAGCTGATTCACGATTGATGAGAGTTCCGTTAGAAATGAATGTCAGCATAAAATGAAGTTCTCTGGCTCTCAAAATTACTTTTCTCCAATCAGGATAACAAAAGAATTCTCCACCAAAGAGACAAATCTCAAATACTTCAGCAGCACACATAGCTTCAAGTATCAAATTAACAGTAGAAAAGGAGGGATGTCGTGGTTGTTCACAATCGTGAGCAAAACAGAAATTACACCTTAGATTACATACCTTTGTCACCTCGTAATTGACAACAAATGGTGACTTCAAATCAACAAATTCATACACTTTTACTCCTTAGGGGTGATTCATTGGGAACCACCCCTTTCGGTAATGACAGTTAGCACTTACATTTACATCTGTGGTCACCTCGGGATTTTGGCCCCAATTGCCGTTGCGGCATAGAGCTTTTTCCCTTCAAGGGTGAAAATCTTTTAATTTGTTTCAAGGACTTCACCTCCTTTCGAAACAA
>JBDRHV010000007.1:0-4234 GCA_043816465.1 bacterium
TCAAGGCCAGGCCTTTTGTTCATAATTTCCGTAGTTAGGCTTGATGTTATAATTCAATCATGCATCTTCTACACGGACAACTATTGGTTCAAATTCAGAGAGTGGCAAAAGAAGATCCAGTGGTTTCCAAACTTCCAGAAAACTACGGTGGAAATAACCATTTCAGCTATGGCCTAAATTCATCCCAACTTCTTACTGTTGTAAAGGATGTTGTTGGCAATACAAAGATGTCTCCGGAAGAAATTAAGAGGTCGGTAATTTCATTTTACAAGGGGGAGTCATCAGAGGAAAAGTACGCAGCGAGTAGGATACTCCAGGTTTTCAAAGACGTCAGAAAAATAGTCTCTCCAAATGATGTAGGCGAATATTTAAATTACCTACACGGTTGGGCTGAAGTGGATTCCCTTTGCCAGATGGTGTTTGATGTAGAGGAATTTGAAAACGATTGGGAGGGTTGGAAGGATTTAGTTATCAAACTGTCAAAAGATCGAAATATAAACAAAAGGAGAGCTTCTCTGGTATTACTTGTCAAACCACTAATGCATTCCAATAACGAAAAATACCTAAACCTTGCGATAGAAAATCTTAATAGGTTAAAAACAGAGAGGGACAAACTTATCACCAAGGCGGTATCGTGGATTCTCAGGTCAATGATTAAGAATCACAGGCAAGAATTACAAAGATATCTTGTGATTAATCAGAAATCATTACCAGCGATAGCGGTGAGGGAAACCCGAACAAAACTTGTGACAGGAAGAAAGTAAATATATATCGTAGTCTCATACCGTCTGTAACCTTGTTATTTTTTCCTATAGTTTTTCGACTTGACACCTAGTAAATAAATGTCTTATTCTGTAAATAGATAACTTATATATACACTGTCCATGAATATAAAAAAGCTCGCATTATTTCTAGGAATTACATTTTTCTCATTTTTCCTTTTAGCCACTGCTACTGGTGCGCTCACTGAGGATGATGTGGCTGCAACTGTGACTGTACAGAATATTGCATGTTCAGTTGCTGATGCGACCATTTCCTATGGATTTTTGACTACTTCTGGCTCAGCACATACTGCAGCAGGGGGAAACGGTGAAACTCAGACGATAACAAATGATGGAAATGACAATGTAGATTTTGATTTGAAGGGGGTTCATACTACAACTACAGGAGGAGCGTGGACATTAGCAGCAACAATTGGTGTACTGGATGAGTATAAGCACGATTATTGTATAACCGACTGTGATGGTACTCCTACATGGGTACCTCTCACTACATCTTATGCAGAAATTGCAACAGGTGTTGCTGCATTAGGAACACAGTTGTTTGATGCAAGGATGAATACCCCAAGCTCGACATCATCTTATACAGTGCAAAATGCAACCATCTGGGCACAGTGTTCTGCAACTCCATAAGGAACAATTTGGAAAGATTGTTAAACACCCTATTTGGTGTTATATTTAGACCCAATGAAAAAGATTAAAAGACTGATAGCTGTTGGTTCTTTGGTGTTTCTCTCAATTTTTCCATTTCTGAATCAAGTTAATGCAAAAGTGGGTGTTGGAGTTACTACAGGGGTAATCCAGATAGACGAGAGATTAATGTCAGGTCTCATATATAATCTTCCAGCCTTTAACGTTGTCAATACGGGTGATGAGGCTTCTGATTATGAAGTCTCCACCGCTTATAGGGAGAATCAGGAGGAGAGACGTCCATCGGTGGAGTGGTTCAATTTTGAGCCTTCAGCATTTCATCTTGAACCAGGTGAAACACAGACGGTAGACATTGAAATAAGACTACCGCTTGAGACTATCCCTGGTGATTATTTTTGTTTTGTGGAGGGACATCCAGTTCTATCTGAAGGGGGTGGTGTAACACAGATTGGAATATCCGCTGCGTCGAAGTTATATTTCACGATTGCTCCATCGAATTTCCTTGAAGGCATTTACTACAGACTTTTGTCTCTCTGGGTGAAATATCAACCTTGGACAACTGTGGGTGGTGCGGTGGTACTAGCCTTTATCATAGTGATGATACTGAGAAAGTTTATAAAGATTGATGTGAAGCTGAATAAGCCTATTAAAAGAGCTAAAGATAATGACAAAATAAGTGAGAAATGAAATGGGAAACAAAAAATGTAACATTCTTACTGTTTCTGCTTCTTAGTGTTCTCTATGTTCTGCCCTTTTTACCTATATTTGCACAAACAACGGATAGTGTGGATACTGATATAAAGATATCTATCTGTGGGAACTTTGTGGTAGAAAAGCCAGCAGAGGATTGTGAAGGATTGGATCTGGATGGGCAGAGCTGTGAAAGCCTGGGTTTTCAGTCAGGAGAGTTATCCTGTGATATTTCATGTGGATTTGAGGCAGCCCTTTGTATTCCTTTTCCCGAGCCAGCGTGTGGTGATGGTACGTTGGATGCAGGGGAGGAGTGTGAAGTTGGAAATCCTTTTGGTTCATCTTGTGAGTGGTCAAGCTGTAATGAAACCTCCTGTGTTTGTGAAGAGGAACCGGAAGAACCTGAGCCTGAGCCAGAGGAGCCTGAACCAGAACCTAGGGAAACAGAAGAAGAAGAAGATGAGATGGTTATAACTCCTGGAGAAGCCCCATCGTTTTTTTCTGTTCTTCCAGATGCTGTTAAATGTCTCGATATAAATGGTGACGGAGTAATTGGAGAAGATGAAATAGAACGAACTGTGGAACTTTGGGTTAATATTTGGAGAAATATTGTGTATGATGAACTATGCGACTGTGATGTAAACGGTAGTGGCGAGTGTGATGTTTATGATTTCTCAATAATAATGTATTATACGGGAAAGTAGGGGCATGAAACAAAATACAATAGAACAAACTGAACAACAACTGTCCCAAACAAGAGGAACCCTCCCCGGATTTGGTTTTCTTCTTCGTATTATAGTATTCGTTATTACATCTTGGATTCTAGTCCATATTTTTGCTTTACTTGGTGTATTTGTGGCTCTAGCATATCCACTATGGTATCTACTTGCACCACAAAGTACGGTATGTCTTTTGTGTAGGTTTCATATTAGGGATTATAAATGTCCGTTGTGTAAAAGGATTACAAAACCGGAGGATCCCAAAGTTCCAAGTTCACTAAGTTCAGCTATTTTGAATGGTTTTCTTATCTTATTCTTCTCTTTGATTTCTGTGGGATTTATATATGTTGAGCGTATCATTTTAAATAATTTTGGAATTCCAGCCACTCCCAAAACGGTCACCTTCGTTATTCCAGATAAAGGACAGTACAAGATAGATGAGATATTTTCAATGGATATCAATGTGAAAGGTATAGAGGTTCCTGTGAATGCTGTTCAGGCAGATATCAAGTTTGATCAGGAAAGAGTGGAAATAATAGATATTGTTACGGATTATTCTTTTGCTGAAGTATTTATCCAGAAAAGTATAAGTAACGATCTTGGGTATGCCAGGCTTACAGGTGGACTTCCAGACCCCGGATATTATGGGAAGGAAGGAATTTTTGGTACCGTGCTATTTAGGGGTAAATCTGCTGGGATAGTCTCGGTAGAATTTTTACCGACATCACTTGTACTTGCAAACGACAAAAACGGTACAAACGTGCTAAAAGATTATGCAAAAGCATCATACCTTATACTTCCAGAAAAACTTACACCAGACGAGGTATCTTTGCAAAACGATTTATTGTCTGAAGAAGTGCTAGGAACGATGGTAGATAAGACAAAACTTGAATTCTACGATGAATCAGAGGCAGATGTGCTTGGTATCGAAAGCGAACTCCTCGATCAGGAAAGTACCGAAACCAGTAGTGAGGAAGAAAATCCATGGAATTTTTGGCATATACTTGAGATGATAGATTCCTTCGTACTTTCCTTCTGGAACTGGGTTGCTAGCTTGTTTGAGTAATCAGTGTGATATTATTTGTTCATGGTTAAACATATTGCTGTTGTTGCTCCGATAGGAGCTGGAAAAACCACACTCGCAGAGTATTTTCAATCAAAGGGTTTTAATTTATACAAGCTTACCTACGCGATTTATGATGAATGTGACAGAAGAGGTTTGGATCGAGAGGATAGGACAATACTTCAAGATATAGGTGATGAGCTGAGGAAAAAGTTAGGTTTTGATGCCCTAGCCCAGTTTGCCCTGAAAGAAGTTGATAAAAACAAAAACAGTCGATACGTGATCGATAGTATTAGAAATCATAATGAACTGAAGCTCTTAATGAAAACATT
>JBDRHV010000008.1:0-4187 GCA_043816465.1 bacterium
TGAATCCAATACAGAGAATACTCGAAAACTATGTAATAATATTTGTAATTACATTTCTCGTTTTAACTATCCTAATAATCATCATTTTCCCAAGTATCAAAGCCATATTAATTATGTTGGGAATACTGAACATATTGTCTAGTATTGTTTCAGTAATATTATGGATGACCCCCTCAACATTTCTGGAGAATGCTGCAAAATCAATGGTAGAACAAGGATTTTCTGGGGAATACTTTGAGCTATTTAAAGAATTAGCCATGAATGTGGCATCAACCGCATTGATTGCTTGTGGATGTATTGGTATCATTGGCCTATTAATGATTATCGTCGGAATTATCTTACCTAAAAAGAAGAAAAATGAAGAAACAAGAGAAGAACAACCTGCTGGAAAAGATAACAGCACTAAGTAAAAGAAGAGGTCTCCTCTATCCAAACTCAGAAATATACGGCGGCTTTGCCGGTTTCTATGACTATGGTCCGATAGGTGTAGAGATGAAGAACAATCTCAAAAAACTCTGGTGGGATTACATGGTTACCTCAAGGGCAGACGTTGTCGGAATCGATGGTACCATTATTACCCATCCCATGGTGTGGGAAGCCTCCGGTCACATCAAGAATTTCAATGACGAGATGGTTGAGTGCAAAAAATGCCATAAAAGATTTAGGGTAGATAAATTAGACGATGACAAATGTCCAGAATGCAAAGGAGAAGTAACAAACTCAAGAAAATACAACTTGATGATGGAGACGGAAGTTGGAGTAGTTCAAGGAGAAAAAACCAAAACATATCTAAGAGGTGAAGCATGTCAAAACATCTATCTTGATTACGAAAATGTTCTCAACTCTACAAGAATGAAGATTCCTTTCGGAATCGCCCAAATAGGTAAAGCCTTCAGAAACGAAGTTACTCCTGGAAGAATATTTGGTAGAGCAAGAGAGTTTGAACAGTATGATCTTCAATATTTCGTGAATCCTAAAGAGGCAAAGAAGTGGTATGAGTATTGGAAAGAAGAGAGGATCAAATTTTACAAAACAATATATAGAAACAAAGAGAATATACGATTAAGAAAGCATGCGGACGACGAGTTGGCCTTCTATGCTAAAGTTGCATATGACATTGAGTTCAATTCGCCCTGGGGATGGGAAGAAAATGAGGGTATCCATTGGAGAGGAGATTACGACCTTACTCAGCATGGTAAGTTTGCCCACAAAGATTTCACATATACTGACCCAAACACAGGAGAAAAGTACATTCCATATATTGTAGAAACATCAGGGGGAGTGGACAGAACATTTCTGTTTGCTTTGTTTGATGCCTATGAAGAAGAACAGTTAGAAAACGGAAACGAAAGGGTAGTATTAAAACTGAATCCGCTCCTTGCCGCATATAAAGCAGCTGTATTTCCACTTGTCGCAAACAAAGAAAAGCTTGTGGAGATATCTCAAGAAATTTTTGACAATCTATCGAGAAAATTTTCTGTCACTTTAGATACAAGAGGAAATATTGGTAAAAGGTACAGATATCAGGATGAGATAGGTACTCCATATTGTATAACGGTAGACTATGAAACCCTCGAGGATAATACGGTAACAATCAGAGATAGAGACACAATGAAGCAAGAAAGGGTAAAGATTGAACAACTTGATGACATTATCACAAAGAAACTAAGTGAGCAGTTGGATAAGCTATACGCGAAGAATTAATCAATTTTCTTTATTTTGTAAATCGTCTTTCCAGCGGGTGTTACCACTTTTGCTGTCTCCCCCACTTTCTTACCCATTAGGGCCATTCCAAGTGGTGATTCAGAAGAAATCTGCTTTTTCTCAGGATCAGCACTAATACTGGATACCACCTCCACCTTCATTTTCTTTCCTTTCAAATCAAGCTGTACTTCACAACCAATATCTACAGCCTTACAAACACGACCATTTCCATTTTTTATTACTTCAGACTTTTCAAGTGTCTCTTCTATTTCAGAAATTTCCTTTTCAAGACTTTCCTTTTCATCCAATACCTCGCTTATTGCAGAATTCTCCTCTATTGTTTCGTCATTTCTATAATGATCAAGCTTGTCGGCTAGAAGCTTCCTACCGATAGTCTTCATCTCTTCCAACTTACTCACTAGAAATTTGTATGTCTTTTCCGTAATTTTTTCTTTCTTATAGGGAGTCTTCATTGTATGTATCAAACAATATTAGCTAACGATAGTCTCTAGTCTTAATTACATAATATAATTTATACTTATTTGACAGCTTTTTCAGTTCTCCATTCATTAACCTTTTTATGATCGCCAGATAATAGCACATCAGGTACTTTCCAACCTTTGAAATTCTCAGGCCTTGTGTACTGAGGATACTCCGACTTCATTTCATCTTCGAAGCTTTCCTCATCCAGAGACTCAGGATTTCCAAGCACTCCTGGTATCTGTCTTAAAAGAGCGTCTACAATAACCAAAGCCGGCAACTCACCTCCTGAAAGAACATAGCTACCAATCGATACTTCCTCATCCACAAGATACTGTTTGACTCTTTCGTCTACACCTTCATAATGTCCACATATTATTATCAAATGTTCTTTTTTAGATAGAGCCTTAGCATATTTAGAATTAAATACCTTTCCTTTTGGACTTGTAAGTAAAACTAGAGAATCTTTTCTTCTCAAATCCTTTAAGGCATCGTAAATAGGCTCAACTTTCATCACCATCCCAGCACCTCCTCCGAAAGGTCTATCATCGACAGTCTTGTGCTTATCTTTTGTCCATTCCCTGAGATCATGAACTTTTATATCTACTCCAGCATCTTTAGCAATCCTAAAAATGCCTTCTGATGTGAAAGAACTAATCTGAGCAGGGAAAATAGTAATAATATCGATTTTCATTAAAGTTGGGTGATTATACCCTCCTAAAATATAAAAGGGAATACCCTATAAGTGTTGCTACAGTAATATTTTCAACAATTATTTTGACCAACCAGCGTCGTAGAGTATCTTTTCTATCGCCGTTTCATAATCACATATTTCATCATTTGAAAACCAGAGTTTTATTACCCTTTTCCCAATCACTTTTCAATATACTCATCAACAACTTGTTATGATATTTGCCATTTCTATAAACATGCTCACGCAGAAGCCCATCTCTCATAAAACCACAACTTTCGTAGCATCGTATCGCTCGCTTATTATCTTCCCACACATCGAGATAAACGCGGTTCAGACATAATTCTTCAAAACAAAAAGATAATGCTGTCAATACAGAATCAGTCCCATACCCTCGTCCCCAGTATCGTTTATCTCCAATCGAAAGACCTATCTCTGCATGTTTGTTTTTTTTGTCAATTGAGCTTATCCCTAAATCACCAATAAGTTCCGACTTTTCTTTTTCGTAAATACCAAAACTGATGGAGTTAAGAATATTAGGTTCCTCTGTAGCTGATTCACGGAACTTTGAAACCTCCGAATCCAGATTCCACCTCTTTATAACCTTTTTATCTTCTTTTGTAAGTTTTGAAAGCCGTACATACTTTCCACTCTTATCCATACAATTTCAATATAAATTTACGTCAACAGCCACACCCCTACTGAGGAAAGTACAGCTGCAACCATAACTTTTGCAATATTTTTCTTTTCCCTAAGAAAAATTATTCCGATTAACACCGAAACAATGACCTGTGTTGAAAGGATAAAGTTTGCTTGAGTAGCATTTACTCCATAATTATATGATGAGTAAATAAGTAAATACGCAACAAATGAACTAAAAGTTGTTATCAGAATAAAAATTTTATTTTTTCTGTCTTGTAGCATTTTCCTAACATTTTTCAAGTGTCTAAATAGAAATATAGACATAATTACTCCTGGTAGAAAATAAGAAAAGACCATCCAAAACATTGGAGTAATACCAAAATCAGAAATAAGGATGTCATCTATAGTAATTGAAATTGACCAAGGAATTATATTCATTAACACATATGGAATTACCTCTCGAAACTTCCACCGTCTATCATCCATACTTATTATTGCAACGCTGATAATTATCAAAATTCCACCTATTATTCCAAGATTATCAATTGTTGATACAAATAAAAGCCCGTAAAGGAAAAGAACTATACCGCCTGTAACATTGCCTGTAAAAATCATTGTGAGGCTGACTGGAATCCATACAAGCCATGAGCCAATTACAGGAATAATTGAA
>JBDRHV010000009.1:0-4417 GCA_043816465.1 bacterium
TGGGAAAATCTCTTTAAAGCAAAATCGAAGTTAATTACTAGACATCTTAAAAAGGAAGGAATTGCTGTTTTGAATATAGATGATAAGTCATATGATGGTTTGTCCAAGCTTACTAGCAATTTCGTTATCTACTCTCAGGAAAATCTTGAGCAAGAGAGGAGAGCTGCCTGGATGATTGATTTGGTTACAGGCTCTGGACTTTCCTATAATCTAGGTTTAAATTTTGATAATACGAGTATTAGAAATGTGAAAGTAGAGCTCGATCTCATAGGAGATTACAATATCAGTAACTCTCTTGCTGCAATATCTGCCTGTTTTCTTCTTGATGTAGATCCTCATAATTCTGCTAAAGCCTTATCTAGTTTTCAAACGGTAGAAGGAAGAATGCAGGTACTTCAATTCCAGCCATATAGAGTAATTGTTGATTTTGCACATACTCCAAATGCTTTACAAAACGCGTTAAGTTCCGTGAAGAAAGATACAAAAGGTAAATTGATAGTCGTCTTCGGCTGTGCCGGTCAAAGAGATAAGCACAAACGATTTGAGATGGGAAAGATTGCAGGGGAACTGGCAGATGTAACTGTAATCACCGCTGAAGATCCAAGAACTGAAAAATTGTCGGATATTAACGACGAGATAGAACGAGGTTGGAAATCGGTAAATCAAAATGAAAAAGAGTTTTACAGGTTTGACAATGAAAATGAACTTACAGATTCAAGACTTAATGCAATAAAGAAAGCTTTAGAATTAGTGAAGCCAGGAGATACTGTAATTATTACTGGTAAGGGACATGAAGAAAGTTTATGTTTTGGAAATACAGAGTATCCCTGGAATGATATTGTTGAAACTAAGAAATTACTCAAATGAAAATTACTGAAGAATTAAAAGGAGTTCAGCGAAACGTTCCTCTATCAAAGTACTCAACAGTAAAAATAGGTGGTCCTGCTGAGTATCTGTATCTGCCTGAAGATTCTCAAGAACTAGCTAATTCAGTAATGATAGCGAGAAAAAATAATCTTTCGGTAACCATTTTGGGTGCAGGAAGTAATGTATTAATTAGCGATTCTGGTATAAAAGGTCTCGTTATCGTTAGTACAAAAGGAAAATATGAAATCGTAGAAGATACGAATAATGTTACGAAAGTGGTATGCGATTCAGGATATTCTCTTCAAAAACTAGCCGTTGAGATGTTTGATAAGGGTTTTGTTGGATTAGAAAACTTTGCTGGGATTCCCTGTTCGGTAGGTGGTGCTGTATATAATAATGTTCATGGAGTTGAAAAAATGTTCTGTGATTTGGTCGAATGGGTAGAATATTTGGATAAGGACAATCGTGTTTGTAGAGTCACGAGAGACAAATGTGAGTTTGGATATGACGTAAGTACGTTTCAAAGCAACAAGGGGATTATTCTACGAGTGTGTTTGATTTTAAGAAAAGGGGATGGGGTTTTGGCGAGAGCGAAATGGGATGAGATTCGTAAAAAGAAACTTCAAGTGCAACCGCAAAGAAGCCTAGGATGTGCGTTTAAGAACCTTACAAGTGATGTTGTGAAAAAGCATGGGTTCCCTACCCCGAGTACTGGATGGTATATAGAAAATAAACTTGGAATGTCCGAATACCGAATCGGTGATGCGATGATTTCCCAAACCCACCACAATTTCATTGAGAACGTAGGTAATGCTACGGCAAGTGATTATCTACAAGTGATTAAGGATGTCCAGGCAAAATCAAAAAAGGAATTTGGAATAACATTGGAACCAGAGATTCAGATACTTGGGTAAATCTAGTCCTCTTGTGGTTTATCGAGGAGGTTTTGTTGGGAGTCCATCTCTACTCCAGAAATTTTCAATACATCTTTGTCGACCTTTCTGAATTCCTTTGAAGCGTTATTATATGCACCAACAGTTGTCGACAGGTGATTTCCGACTTTCTCAAAGTTCTCTTGATAGCTTTTAAGATGTTTTCCAAGTCTTACAATGTTCTTCATTACCTCTTTGACCGACTGTTCGATTTTGAGTGCGTTGAGGGCTTGGAGAATAGTCTGGAGATAAGCAAAGAAAGTGTTTGGTGAGACAATAATTACTTTCTTTGTAAACGCATAATTAATTAAGTCTTCAGAGTTTACGTTTGATGCTCCCACTTTGAAGACAAGAAGGTTATAAAAAATTCCTTCTGCTGGGATGAACATGATTGCAAAATCAGTGGTATTTTCCTCAGGTCTAATGTATTTGGCAGTCTCGTCTATTCTATTCTTCAAATCCATTTTAAACTCTTTTTCAAGTTGAACCCTTCTAATTTTGTCATTTTCCTCTTGTATTTGGTTGTACTTTTCAAGCGAGAATTTTGCATCGATTGGGATAATCCTATCTTTCACGACAAGTGCAGCGTCTACTATCTCCCCATCTTTGAACTTGTACTGCATCTTATATGTACCTTGAGGCATTACTTTGCTAAGCAAATCTTCAAGAAAATACTCACCTAGGATTCCTCGGTGTTTGGGATTCTTTAATATGTTCTCAAGTGATTGGAGCTGGGTGGCAAACTCGACGACTCTTTTGTTTGTATCATCAAGTTTTGTTAATTTCTCAGTTACTTCCTGAATAGTCTTAGTGGTATCTGTTCCAAGCTGCTGAATCATCTTGGTATTTGAACCATATTGTTTCTGGATAGAATCGTTTGTCTCTCTCATCTGTTCTGTTAGCTGTCTTGTAAGCTCGTTGATTTGATTTTGAAGTAGCATCATACTCTGATCGTCCTGTGGTTTTTTCAACTTGTTCCAAATCGCAATAAGAATACCTGCTACGACAAGAAGTAATGCAAATAAAAGTACAAAGATAAGTGTTTGATTCATGGATGACATTATAAAGGAAAAGAGAGAAAGTGGAAACTTTATTAATTATTAGGCCTGTAGTTCTCAAGGCTTGTCCCGCTTGCCCCGCTTTGCGGTGGCTACGCGGGGACTGTCCTTAAGAAAACACTGTTGTATCAGTACAAATGAATTTTTTCTGTGAAACAAGTGCGTTTTTGATGTAAAAGGTTACTAGTAGCTAATCAGCTCAATTAACAACGAATTATCTGCAGTTTTATGCATCAAGCTGATTTCATCTTGATCTTTCTGAGCGATTATTATTGTTCTGTCGTCTGTAGTTGCCGTTGGTAAGAGCTCCCAGCCATCAGTTTCCAGTAAATCGGCGTATGTTTGCATTTGCACAACAGTAACTCCTGTAAATTCGAGTATCCAAGCTGAATCATATCTGTCGTTTTCTCCAAGACCTGTTGCTCTTGTGATCGTTCCGTATGAAAATACCGGAAATCTTTCTGGAGCTTCTGTTGGCCAGGAGGTAATTTCTTCTGCAAACAGCGTTTCCTGCTGTGGTTCTTGTTCTTCTTCTGTAGTTGTATCACTTTCTTCTTCTGCGACCTCGGTTTTACTTAGAAATCCAAATAACGAATCATCTGGAAAATCAATTATTTCGTTTTTATCTAAAATATATGAAGCGGAGAATAATGAAATACCAGTTAGCAGAAACAGTATTACAAGTAGGATAATTTTCTTTGTTGTTTGCTTCATGACAATTGGCAGTTAACGTTATTGTGATTACAGTTTACCATATTTTTATCATTATTCCTCCCCACCCAACCGTCCATACATTTTCTCATACTTCTTAATAAACTTTTCATTATCTTTGAAACCAAAGAATCTTCTGAAAAAAGCATACACTACAAATAAGCTTGTCTGTGAAAATATCTTTGAGTCCATTTTTTGAAGACGCCTATCACTAGTGTTAATATTTTGTGCCACTAAGCCATATCGAGCTCCCTGTTTTGTCACTTTTTGGAACAGTTCTGAGTCTTCGTGTACATACATGTTTTCATCAAACATACCTGCTGCTAAAAAGAGATCCTTTTTCATCAAGATACAGGCACCAGACTCTGAAGACACCTTTTTAAGGTGCTTCAGTAGTAATTCGTTTACAATTTTTGAGGTGGAAAATCCAAGGTTCACGATGAGGCTTTTAATGTTGATATTCTCAAGAGTAACGAATGTTGTTGCGATATCGAGTTTCCTCTTTTCAAAAGACTTTATGAATTTTTCTATGAAGTTTCTCTTTGTTATAACGTTATCAGCATCAAGAAAAAGCAACAAATCTCCTTTTGCAGTTTTTGCACCAGCGTTTCTTCCTTCCGAAGGTATGCCTCCGTCAACAATTATGCATCCATATTCTTTTGCAATTTCTCTAGTCCTGTCTTTCGAATGATTATCAGCGATGATAATCTCATCCGGTTGGAGGGTTTGTTTCTTGATGGACTCAAGTAGTCGACCGAGATACTTTTCTTCTTGAAATGTAGGAATAATGATTGATAACATAGACTTAAGGAATTATATATTTACTGAGAATATTTTTCAAAATACCGA
>JBDRHV010000010.1:0-17142 GCA_043816465.1 bacterium
TTTTTACATTGTCACCTACAAGCTTATGAAAATATATCCCCGACTCTTTCATAAAAGGTGCCCCCAACGCCCTTGCAATATCAATAGTTTGTTTGATACCAATTCTTGAAACCACCCCGCTCTTCTCTGCTTTTACATCAAATGTGTACTCAGCAATCTGAAGATCCTCAGATCCCAACTCTTTTTGGGCACCTTGTTCCAAAGCAATATCCCAGAATTTCTTCTTAGCTTCTCCGTTCTCCAGTTTTGACATAGCAAGGGCTTTACCCTCCCCTTGCTTTGCAACCCCAGATAGTTCTAGTAATCGTCCGGACATATCTACAATCAACTGTTCTAGAGCCTTCGGGCGATCCTGATGCCTATCTAGAATTCGAAGTACATCCCTTATCTCAAGTGTAGGTCCTACACCGTTTCCATCAGGCCCAAACACCTCTCGTTTGTATATCTCAACATCAATATTGAACATATCGCATAGTCTCTCAAAATGGCTCTCAACTTCGTTTACTTCTTCAAAAGAATGTATCTTTGCACCCTCGCCGTAAGGAATATCAATAAGTAGCTTTGTTATCTGCATTGGGATCTTTTTTGCAATAATACTGACAAGAAATTTATCAACTGATTCAATTCTAAGTGGCCTTTCGATATTTATGAGAATATCATCCGCCGGTGCAAGGTCTATACCTCCACCCCATACAAGGCATCCTCCATGCTTTGATACAACGTCAAGTATCTTCTCTTTATTTAGTATTACAGGCATAATCACTTCCAACATATCTGAGGTACCAGCTGGAGTTGTTATGGATCTGGATGAAGTATTTGGGATAACTAGCCCACACGAAGCAATAATTGGAACCAGAACTGGAGTAACTCCTTTTGCAGGAACTCCTCCAATCGAATGTTTGTCTGCAATTACTATGCTTTCGTTACCTTTTTTAAAGTCAAAAACTGTACCTGTCTCAGCCATTGCCTTAGTTAGAAAAAATAACTCTTCGTCATCAAAACCGGGATTGTAATACGTCGATGCAAAATAAGTGATCTCAATAGTAGAAAGACTTCTACTCGAGACATCTTCCATTATCTTTTTAATCTCTTCGAAGTTTAGCTTGTGTCCCTGAATCTTTTTCCTTATATACTCCAAAGACTCTGGTGGTTTTGAGAGGGTAAGAGAAACCATGTCATGTGACGGAATTCTATATTTTTCCCACACCTCACTAAACATCCCAAGTTCTCCGGGGTCAACAACACTGTCAGTAAAATCTACAGTCACATATAGACAAACATCCTTCCAGCAAAGCATAGCCTTAGATCCAATATGAAAACCCTCTTCTATAGCATCCTTTTCGTTCATGAGAACGATTAGAGGATCACCAGCAGACACGTCTAATTTTCTACTCTTAAAATATGAGGTCATTTTCTAGAAGATAAATTATATTGGTAAGTCACGAGAGACTTTGGTAATTTGCTATTTCCGTAAGTACCCCACTTATCAATAGCCTTCGCAAGCTCTTCATGATCCTTCGCATATTCTTCCAAACTCACACCAGAAAGTGAAGCATCTACTGCTTGACGAGCTGCCATAGCGCCTTTTCTGGTACCATCTGGATGCCCATGAATTCCACCTCCGAGATTGATTATTACATCACTACCGATAAGTTCTATCATCTTTGGAATAAGCCCAGGATGCACCCCTCCTGAAGCTATCGGCATAGTTGGTTTGATACCAAACCAGTCTTTTCTCATTGCTTTATTGATCTCTTTTACATCTTCTTTACCACCCTCCATCTTTCCAATGATTGTACCGGTATGAAGCTGATCTATTCCACAAAGTCTCGACGCAGTAGCGATAGGAAGCATTGCAATTCCATGTTTCGTGTTATGGGTAAAAGCCCCATGCATAGCTCTATGTCCATGAAGAATAAGACCAAAGTTTTGATTCCGAATATGTTGTACCCCACCAAACCCTACAGTAATTACATCCATCATAATACATTCTCCCCCTTGTACCTTCACAAATTCCGCTCTTCTTTCCATGTCACTGGAGGGAGCAGTAATATTTGGTACATACATCTTCTTTTTTCCTGTTAGATCTTCCGCCTTACTCTTCATCATTATGGTCTTTACTACCCTCTCCTCGAAAGGATTGAAGGCTTGATCGGTAAGATTTTCGTCATCTTTTACTACTTCCACTCCCCCAACCCAAGCTTCAAACGCTACCTTTGCATGCTCATCAGATGATAAGCCAACTTTTGGTTTTATAATAGTTCCAAGAAGCGGTCTCTGAGGTTCATCGAAAAACTGTCTTATCCCTGAAATACCAAATGCTGGTCCCATAAAAGACTCAACATATCTTTCTGGGTAAGTAATATTTTTTACCCTGAGATTCTCAATTTCCTTCATCCCAAATACATTTCCAGCAACATCTGAAAGTACTTGTGGCATATTACCAGGTTCGAAGAGATCAAGTGGATATGCAATCTTGACGATATTTGAATCGTCATCGACCACAAATACCCTAGCACCAAGCTTATTTAAAATTTCGGGATGCATGGTGGAGATACCCGTCCAAGTACCCACTGATGATTCTGCAGCCAATGCCTCTGCGGCAGTAAGAATATCGACATCAGCCTCAACGTAAAACTCTACTATCACAAATTTTTCTTCGTCTATCTCTTCTCCCAGATGAAGGAAGCTATATGTTCCGTACATTTATTGAGCAGTTTAAACAGAATTTACTTTCCCCAGTAGGGGTAATATTTCTAATCAAAAGTCTACCACAACTCAGTATACAGTACACCGTACTCTGTACACTGGACCAGATTCCAGAGTACGGTGTACGGAGTACAGTGTACTAATCTCCTACCATATCCACTGATAGTTATCTCCAAATTTATCGTCGATCTCTTCAGATTTTAAGATTCCAAATTCAGTGACAAATCCAGTAATCAATTGGTGTGGAACAATTTCAAAAGCAGGATTTAGCATCTTAAGCTTCGCTGGAGCCTCCGGCCAGATTTCTTTCGGATCCCTAACCTCAATATCAGGGTTTTTATATATTGACGTTGGATCCATCTTTAGAAGAGGACCAACAACATATAAAGGTTTATTTGTATAGTAACAAGCAAGTGCTATTCCATAACTTCCTACTTTATTTATTGTGTCCCCATTGAACATTATTTGATCGCACCCTATTAATACCGCCTCCACCGGAATATCCCATTGTCCCCAATCACCTGTTATCTCACTTCCTTTCCACTTACCAGCAAGAAATCCTGTCACCGCACTATCTACAATCATCAGACTTTCAATTCCCATATCGGTTAGATTTTTTGCAGTAATCCTTCCCTGGTATCTCGGCCTTGTCTCGGTAAGCACAACACTAAACCATTCTTTAGGACCTTTTCTGTCTACAATTCCCTTAATAAGTTTCTCAACTGTCGAAGAGTGACAATGGGTCATAACTCCTTTCAAATCTGAAAACTCTGATACTCCAACCTCAACAATCTTATCTTTTGTATCAGATATCATTTTTATATACTCATCAGTGATATCTAGTAGGCCTTTCTTTGCAACCTCAACATCAGTAATACCTGGATTTCTTATCTTGAACATTGAGATTACAAACTTAAGACCATTTCGTGCCAGTGGCTCATTTGGACGAGCGGTTGCTAGACTATATCCTATCCTCTCGACATCAGAAATAAAAACTCCAAATGGCTTAGAAGTGGCGTCATAGCCAGATAAATACTCCTTTAGGCCATCGAATGTTGCCTCAGCTACAGCGGTGGCACCTTGAATCTTGATTTCTTTGATATCCTTGATTATTTGCTGAATCTTTCCTTCCATATTTAGTCTAGATTTACCACCTCTCCCTTTTCTGGAATATATCCGTCAAGTTTGAGGTTCTTATCAATATAATTTTTAAATTCAGATATTACCTCTTCATCTCCGTGTGTGAAGAAAACCTTTCTTGGATGATGGCCAAATGCCCTCAACCAATACTCAAGGTCTTTTTGGTCACCATGCGCAGAAAAGCTCCCCAAGGTATGTATCTTTATATTTACATTATACCGATTTCCGCTAAGTTTCACAGATTTTGCGCCATCTATAAGTTCTCTACCAAGTGTACCTTGAACCTGATAACCGGCAAATATTAGATGGCTGGTGGGATCCTCGAGATTATTTTCTAAGTGATACAGAATCCTTCCCCCATTACACATACCACTCCCAGCAATTACGATATACACTTTTTGAGTTACTAACCTTTTTGATTGTTGGAAGTCTTTGACATACTGAAGTCCTTCGAACATAAATGGGTCGTCTCCCAATTCGATGAGTCTCCTTGCATCTTCATCGTATAGTTCTGGATATTTCTTAAAAATTTCCGTTGCTTTTTGTGCAAGAGGGCTATCAAAATAAACGGGCATAGGCTCAATTATCTTCTTCTCAACGAACAAATTGAGCTCATATAGTATTTCTTGTGACCTCTCCACTGCAAAACTTGGAATAAGAATATTTCCTTTGTCTCTTTGTGCTTCCTTTATTATTGCAATGAACTCTACCATGGTCTCGTCTTTGCTTTTGTGCATTCTGTTTCCATAGGTTGACTCAACAACAACATAGTCTGCCTCCCTTACAAGGTCTGGATCTACCACCATCCTTTGTCCAGGCTGACCAAGATCGCCAGAAAACACAAATTTTCTAAGTTGTCCGGTTTCTGAATTAACCCACAACTCCATTATCGCTGAGCCTAAAATATGGCCCGCATCTCTCATCCTAAATTCTAAACCCTCTGAAAGTTTCACAACATCGCCGTATGGATAATCCTGGATAAAGGGAAGAACATCGTCTACCTCTTGCTTTGAGTAAAGCATCATCTTTTCGCAATTTGGACCACCTCTGGATTTACATTTTTTGAAGTCGTGTTTTTGAACGGTAGCGGAATCCTTTAGTAGCAATAAACATAGGTCTTTTGTAGCTTTGGTACATACAATTTTACCCTTAAAGCCACGTTTTATGAGCATTGGCAGTCTTCCACAATGATCTATATGGGCATGTGTGAGAAATAAATAATCTATTTGTGCAGGATCGAAAGCAAATTCCCAATTTTCACCGTTGTCATCATCTCTACCTTGGAACATACCGAAATCAACAAGAATTTTGTATTTCCCGGTATCAAGGTAATAACATGAACCTGTGACGGATTTTGCAGCACCACAAAATGTTATCCTCAACAGAGCAGTATATAAAATATTATCTAGTAACTATTCTGCCAACAATAGCTTGTAAGTCTGAAATCTTTAAAAGAGGATCTATCCGTTCTCTTCTTCTTGAAAAAATTAAATCAGATTTCCTTATTAATTGTTGACAGTTTCACAATTAAATTTTACTCCGTCTATTCTAACCATAAACGATGGTTGTCGTCCATTACAAAACAAATCAGCTGGCATAATCACTCGAAGAGGGATGAAGCCAGCCTTTCACCAAGTTTTCCATCTTTTCTTTCTCGTTGATTGATGGGTCCTCTATTACCATATCGAGTAGTTTTTTTAGTATCTCCCCCATCTGTGGACCCTTTTCTACCCCAATTTTCTCGAGATCATTCCCATTTAATGCAAGATCGGTAATTTTTAGCGCCATATCTTTTGCCCTTACCTCTGAGATTCTTTGCTGAAGTAGCTCAATTTCCTTAGGAGTAAACATAGTTTTGGGATTTGAAACCGCATCAGCGATTCTGAGTTTAAACAAATCATCAAGGTTCTCCTCACCTACTTTTGCAATAAACCTTCTCACCGCAGAATCAGTCCACTTCTTTACCTCGTATTCCTCAACATCTTCCCTGCTTGCTTCATCACCTACCGTAGGAAAATAGAACATATGGAAACGAACAAGTTTTGCCACATTTTCAATCTCAGCGTTTGAAAATTTCATCCTCCTCATTATTTCTCTTGTCATGTTCTCACCCTCCTGATCGTGACCATAGAATCTACCATCTCCCATGTCTTTCCTTGGTTTTGCAATATCATGAAATAGCGCCGCTAACCTTATTTCGACAGGTGCTTTATCGAGTGAATGAAGAAGGTGATCATATACGTCATCCGCATGGAATTTCTTCTGTTCAACCCCAACTCCCTCTAGTAACTCTGGTAAAAATATTTCCAGTAGCCCTGACTCCTTCATCAAGTTAATTCCGATCGATGGTTTATCAGAATTTTTGATTATCTTCACAAATTCATCCCGAATTCTTTCCATTGAAATCTGTTTTGCTACAGAGATTGTTTCCTTTATCGCATTAAATGTATCTGGATCTATCTCGAATCCAAGCTGTGCAGCCATCCTGCAGGCCTTGAAGGCTCTTAAACCATCCTCCGTGAACCTCTCAATAGGATTTCCAACTGCCCTTACTATCTTATTTTTAATATCCTTTCTTCCATCGAAAGGATCGTATACCGTCCAAGTCTTATTATCTTCTTTTCCATCGAGTTCTGCTGAAGAAAAGTCAAAAGCCATAGAGTTGAAGGTAAAATCTCTTCTACTCAGATCGACATCCAAATCATCCACAAACTCCACTTTTGAGGGCCATCTACCGTCTACATATTGTTCCTCACTTCTAAACGTTGTTACCTGTACATCATGATGTGAGCCATCCTTTTCCCCTATCACTACAATTATCGTTCCGAATTTAGCCCCTGTAGATATTGCTTTGGGAAAGATTTTAAGCATCTCATCTGGATCAGCATCGGTAGCAAGATCGTAGTCGTCAGGTTGAATTCCCATGACAATATCTCGAAGTGCACCTCCAACTAAATAACATTTAAACCCCTCTTTAATAAGGATTCTAGCTACTGCCTGAACGTATTCTGGAATTACAAACTCTACTGTAAATTTTTTATCATAAGCCATTTCTTTATTATATTCTCAAAATATATTTATTATATTCTTGAACTTATCTTAAATGAAGTTTTTGCAACTTCCTCTAATTTTTCCATTCCATACTTGCTTTTAAAATCTGACGCAAATTCAATTACATCACTTGCCCCTTTTGGAAATTTTACACTGTATTTTTCTGATAATTTATCCATTTCCATCACAAAAACAGCCCTTGCGACTATTGATGCTGCTGCCACAGCAACGTCCGATTCTCCTCCATGTTTCTGTACTATTTCCAACTTTTTTCCGTTTTCCATAAGCGCGTCAAGTACACGAGATTTTTTCTTTGAAAACTGGTCGATAACGACTTTATGGCATTCATCACCAACCTTTTCAAGCACATTTTCTATGGCTTGAGAGTGCGCCCACGCGAGTGTTTTATTGATATTCCTAGACTTCCCTAATAGCTCAGTTAGCCTCTTTGGCCCTATTGTAACAACAGAATAATCTGGACAAGTCTGAACAATTTTTTCATACAATTTGAGTATCGTAGAATCGGAGATTGTTTTTGAATCCCTCACTCCTTCCATTTGAAGTTGACTGGCCACTTCTGAATTTGGAACATACAACGCACATGTAACAAGCGGTCCAAAGAAGTCGCCCTTTCCAGCCTCATCAACCCCTATATGCGGTACGAAGTCATCTTGGGAACCATTATTCAATGAGGTCAAAATTCCTTTCGCCCAATCATTGTTTAAACTCTGAATTACAATTTTCCCTGATGAATACGCTGCTACATTTCCTACTGGTACTTCACTCACTAGTTTCCAAAGAATCGGAGGATTTATTGATACTTCTGAAAGTTCTGGATGTTCATTTATCAATTTCGACTTCGATGAATCTAAATCTTCGGTTTGATATACAAGTGTTGTCTGCATTATTCCTTTATTGTCCATTTAGTTCCTTCTGGAGTATCTTCTATTTCAACTCCCATTTTCACTAGTTCATCCCTCACCGAATCTGCTTTATCCCATTCTTTCTTCTCTCTCGCTTCTTCTCTTTCTTTTACCAATTTTTCAACCTTTTGTTTCAAATCAGAGTCTACTTTTATCTCAGAGTCATCAAGTCTCAACCCAAATACCTTATCGAAATCTAGAATTGTTGCTAATTTATTTTCATAAATCAGATCTTCATCCTTCATCATCTCCCATACGACTGATAAAGCCAAAGGTGTATTCAAATCATCCTCAAGTGCCACAGTAAACTTCTCCTTATATTCTTTATCCACTTTCCCTTTTCTACCCAAACTTAGTTCCTTCAGCTTATTGACCCTTGAAACAAGTGACTTCCTTGCAACCTGTGCTGATTTCAAATTCTCCCAAGTGAAATTCTGTTTTGTTCTATAATTCGCAGTCAAATATAAATACTTCAAATCCATTGGGTCGAACCCCTTTTCCTCAACATCATTCAAGTTATAAACGTTACCTAAAGATTTACTCATTTTTCCTGAGTCAATAAGCATGAATGCGTTATGAACCCAGAAATTTACAACCTCTGTTCCGGTAGCACCAAAGTTTTGAGCTCTCTCATTAGTATGGTGTACTGGGGGATGGTCTTCACCACCAGTATGAATATCAATTTTCTCTCCGATAAACTTCATTCCAATCGTAGAACATTCAATATGCCACCCGGGAAATCCTTCACCCCAAGGAGAATTCCATTTCATGACATGGTTTTTATACTTTCCAACTGCTTTAAGCCAAAGAGCAAAATCTGCAGGATGTTTCTTATCTAAGTCTACATTTACCTCTTCTCTCACTCCTACAAGTTTGTCCTCTAATTTTTGCCCACCTTGAAGTTTCGTATACTCCGGTACTTTTGTAACGTCAAAGTAGACTGCTTCTTTTGTCTCATAGGTAAATCCATTTTCTTCGATTTTCTTAATCAGGGTAATAATTTCCGGAATCATATCCGTCGCCTTCACAACATGATCAGGAATGTGATAGTTCATCTTCTCAAAATCTGAATAGACAGAGTCGGTGTAATACTTGGCAATATCCCACACTGTCTTACCTTCTCTCTCTGCAGCTTTCTCCATTTTTTCCTCTTCATTGTCGTCCTCTGTCAGATGTCCAACATCCGTCAGATTCATGACTTGGTTAACATCATATCCGAGATATATAAGCGTCCTTCTAAACAAATCGACAAACGCGTATGCCCTAAGATTTCCAACATGCATGTGCCAATAAACCGTAGGTCCACAATTATACATTCCAACCTTCCCCTTCCTCATAGGCGTAAATTCCTCTACTTTTCTATTGAGAGTGTTGTAAATCTTCATGACTTGATTATAGCAGAACCTCAATCCTTACTGGCACTTCTTTGTATGCTGGAGTACCAGACCTTGGGTCAAGAACAAGAGGGGTAAGTTTGTTTACCAGTAATTTCGGAAAATGGAACTGAGCGACTATCCTTCTTTTAAGAACATCCGAACTTTTGAAGATATTCGTCTTTATCTCTCCCACAGAGGAAATTATCCTTAGTTCTTGACCATCCAATATTCCTAAATTATCCATATCTTTGTCGTTCATTAGTACCAACTTGTCACCTGCAAGCTGAAGCAGCGATTTTGAGTTTCTTGATTCATTCCCTGTACAGAATTGGAACCTATTTCTTGCAGTTGTAAGAACAAAAGGATACTTCGAATCTCCCTGAAAGTGACCGAGATCCGCTCTTATTTTATTAAACTTTCTGAATTTTGGCTCTTTGTCAGCAAACTCACCCTTATCGCTATATATTCCATCGATGGTTAATTTATCGTATCCCGGAACGACTTTGGTTATCTCTTTTGTAATATCTTTAACACTATTGAAATCAAAACCTTCTGCACTAATATACTTTGAATACTCTAAAATTATGTCTACGGGCGATTTGTAAACAGATGAAGAAACATCACTTACCCCTCTTACCCTTCTTTCACCATTTGTGACAGTACCCTCATATTCAGGAAGCATAGCCATCGGAAGGACCACTGATGCAAAATCCATGACCCTTGCAGGGTGATGACCTTGGTAAACAATAAATTTATGTCTAAAACTTTCATCTAGTAGATTCAAGTCAGGCATTGATTGAGACAAATCACCACTAACAACCCAGAGAAACTTAATATCCTTATCATATAAGGCCTCGGTGAGCATTCTTCCTTTATGACTTCTGTATTTTGTATTCCACTTTCCATTTTTTTCAACCACTTGACTATCCCAAAGAGGGTGCCCACCTACATCCCCAGCACCTTGAACATTTATTTTACCCCGATTTGGAAAGACCACTGCATTCAGTAATAAACCAAGGCTGATGATCGATTCCACATTTTGAGTTCCATTAGCATGCTGAGTCACCCCCATTCCAAAACACAACCCGATCTTTTTTGCACCTAATAGCATGTCGTATACGACATCTACTTTACCTTGATCTAAACCTATTATCGAAGGAGGATTCTTTTGTGAAACATTTTTTGCAGACTCAATTAATTCAGCGAATCCGTGGAACTGTTTTGAGTCTTTACTGATTTTGTCCGAATCTACGAATTTCGAGATAAGCCAAGACATAAAAGGTACCACTCCATCTGTAGTAACTTGAAGATTCATATCTGCAAGTTCAGTCGTCGAATTTCTTGCAACATCCAACGTGATAATTTTTGCACCTTTTTTCTTCGCTTCAAGAATCCTATCGAACATGACGGGATAATCCTCAACTGGATCAGTACCAATCATAAGAAAGCAATCAACATCTGATAAATCATCCATTGAATAATTGGGGATAGCTGGAATTCCCATCATTGATTTATTTGCCTCTGCAGTGGCTTGATGACACAATCTTGCACAGCTATCAATATTATTTGAGTGGTATACACTTCTGCATAATTTAGAGAACAGATAGTTAAATTCATTTGATGATTGACCGTCAGGCACAAAAAATATCAAATCCTGGATTCCGTTATCATCGTACTGCTCCAATTCTTTTAGCTTCTTTGAAATTGCAGCATACGCTTTTTCCCAACTACACTCAATCAATCCCCTACTTTTCACTGGACGTATCGCAGGTGAAACTAACCTGTTTGTATTAATAACCTCATGTGACGTAAGACCTTTAATACACGCCTTTCCATTACTAACCGGATCATCAGCATCCTGAAAGGTTTTAATAATAGTTGAATTTTCACATTGAAATTTCAGCCTGCACCCACATCCACAATAAGGACAGAATCCTTTTCTTTCATTCTGGACAGTATTTGTCATTTGAGCAGTTCTATATCTTAGTTCTTCCCTCCATCGCCCTCTTTAGTGTAAGTCTATCCGCATATTCAAGATCTGCACCTGTTGGAAGACCCATAGCTAATCTTGATACTCTTATTTTCTTTCCATCAATACCGTTTATCATATCAAGGATGAAAGCCGCTGTCGCTTCTCCCTCAAGGCTGGGGTTTGTAGCAATAATAATTTCGAGTTCCTCTTCGCTACTTTTCTTAATTGTATCTTTCAACTCCTTAACTCTAAGATTTTCCGGTCCAATACCATCTGCTGGAGATATTACTCCCCCTAGAACAAAGTATTTTCCCTTAAATACCCCCGAATTTTCCAAAGCAACCACATCCAACGGCTCTTCTACAATACATATCTTTGAGCTATCGCGAGAGTCATCCGAGCATAATTTACATGGATCACTATCAGACACATTGAAACAACTATTGCAGGTCATCGTGGATTTCTTCATTTCAACAAGAGCCTTCGCAAGGTCAATGCTTCTCTCATTCGGAGCTCTAAGAAAAAAATATGCCATCCTAGATGCAGACTTCGGTCCTATACCAGGAAGCCTTTCAAAGTTCTCAATTACCTTTTCTACACTCTTTGGCAATACTGACACATAACCCCTTCAAATATTTTATCTTCCAAGTATGTTTCTAATCTGATCCATATCGATGTCCTTCATCGCTTGTTTCTGAAGCTTCTTCTGAAAATCTTTCTGAGCTTCTTTCATGTTTTTTACAAACAAATCTTTCATCGATGGATCCATCAGACTATCGTCTATGTTCATATCTTCAAGTTCTTGTGCACCGTTGTAATACACCTTCAGTTTGCCATCTCTTGATTCACCGGTAATCCTGATTTTCCTCATTTCCTCCTGAAGTTTCTTAGCCTCCCTTTGCATCTTATACATATCTTTAAGTTGATCAAACATCTCAAAAAACCAATAAAGTTATACTGAAGAATTATAGCACGGAGAACAATATCTATATGTTCACAAGTTCATCTCCAAAGACCTCGGTTACACTATCGATTACTTGGGGATTAGTAGAGGAAATAATTTCAATTCCCGAACTAATACCACCCATTTCATTTATCCCTACCGTATCGGAAGTAGGAATTTTCCCCTTTTCATTTGCATCAACAACACACTCCAGCTTAACTGGCTCACCAAATACCTTTTGAAAGACAGCGGATATTGCAGTCTTACTCTTTGGACATTCAATCCTTTCTTTATGGAAATCGAATGCAACCGCCAGGGTAAGAACTCCATTCTCTAATGAAATTACCTTACTTCTTCCAACAAATGCGTATAGGTGGCTATTAAACGGTTTTAACTCTTTTAGTACATCTCTCCATTTCTTGCCCAACTCTTTATTTCTTATCGTTAAACCTTTTTCTTTTTTTACTTTTTTAACTTTGGTTTTTGGAGAGGTATCATCTTCATCTACATCATGAGGAATCGAAGGTTCAACCGAGTCAGAACTTCCCTCACTCCCAAATATCTCTATCGAATCAGCAACCAATATCTCAAGCGGAAGCGTTGGAATAACAGTATCTTTTAATGACCTCTCTGAATTGATAAACATATTAATGAGTTTCAATGTCTTTTCCCTTGTAACACCAATAGAGAATGAATATTCCTCTGATGTTTCAGTACCACCTTTCATCTTATCCACTAGAATTTTTTGAAGTACAGAAAGACAGAATTTTATAAACTGCTCGAGGTTTACACCTTTCTGGGAAAGTTCCTCCACTAACTCAAGGGCCTTTGTTTGATCCCCACTTACAATCTTTTCTAGAAAAAAATATGCCATCGTACTATCCGGTAATCCCAGCACAAATCTAACTTCTTCTTCAGTAATTTCTTTTGGTTTCTTTGAATCTTTTTGTCCTGAAACAACTACATCAAGCAGAGATAGTGCGTCTCTGTAGCTTCCTTTTGCATTTTCAATTAATAAAGATAGAGCACCTGAATCAAGCTTAACTTTTTCTTTTTTGGTAACACTTTTCAGCAATCCCTCAATATCATCTCTGGTTCCAAGTCTAAAATCGAATCTCTGGCATCTCGATAAAATAGTTGCCGGTACCTTATGTACCTCAGTAGTACACAAAATAAACATTGCGTGAGTTGGGGGCTCTTCTGGCGTCTTCAGGAGGGCATTGAATGCCTCCTTGGTAAGCATATGAACCTCGTCAACAACATATACTTTATATTTCCCTTCAGAAGGAGAGAATTCAATTTTTTCCTTAAGTTCTCTGATTTGGTCAATACCTCTGTTCGAGGCGGCATCTATCTCGATTAAGTCTAGAAATTTTCCAGCTTCAAATGATTTACACACTTCACACTTTCCACAGGGATTGCCATCTTTGCCTGGTTTCAAGCAATTAACCGACTTTGCTAGTATTCTGGCTGTGCTTGTCTTCCCCAGACCTCTTGGACCATAAAAAAGGTAGGCGTGACCAACTTGAGATTGGGAAACAGCTCTCTTTAGAATGGAGGAAATATGATCCTGACCGACTAATTGGTCAAAATCTTTGGACCTATATTTTCTGTATAAGACTATAGACATTCCACATCTAATATATCCCGTCACCATCTATTTTGCTGTCATGATTCCGGAACGCTTACAAATCAACCATCCACATCTCAGTTGAATACTCTATTTCGGGAATACCCAAACCGAATTGCAAGTTACCAGATGCTTTTGGTTGATTTGAGAAAATATACTCCTATTGTTTGACAATAACATTCTCGTTTTTCCGAAGTTTATCCACCATTTCAGCAAGTAATCGACAGTAAAGACTAAATCCTATGGCATTTACATTTCCGTGTTGTTCTTTTCCAAGGAAGTTTCCAGACCCTCTGATTTCAAGGTCTTTTTGAGATATTTCAAATCCCGAGCCAAGAGATTCAAGCTCCTCTATAGCCTGAAGTCTCTGTCTTGCCTGCTCCCAAAGAATTCCGGTTCCTTCAGTGGGTACCAATCCCTTCTCGATCTCTGAAGATGCTTGTTTTACGACCCTCTGTCCACCGGTACCATAATAGTAGAAATGGGCATAAGCCTGTCTATCACCTCGTCCTACTCTTCCTCTAATCTGATAAAGTTGTGATAGACCAAACATCTCCGCCCTATCAATAATTAGAGTGTTTACATTAGGCATATCGAGACCATTTTCGATTATTGTGCTACAGATAAGAACATCATGTTCCCCTTCATTGAATTCCCTCATAACCCTGGATAATTGTTCAGATGATAATTGTCCGTGTCCGATCGCAAATTTTACTTCTGGCAGGAGTTTGGATAACTTTTCGTATACAAATCCTATCGAATCAACACGGTTGTGAACAAAATACACCTGACCCTTTCTTTCAACCTCTTTTCTTATTGCCTCAACTACGTCATCCCAGTTAAATTTTTTTATCTCATTCTTGATTGGAATTCTTCCAGAAGGTGGAGTTGTTATTACAGAAATATCCCTCACACCTGAAAGTGCCATATTCAAAGTCCTTGGGATGGGAGTTGCTGACATCGAAAGTACATGCACATCAAGCTTTTTATTCTTAATCTTCTCTTTTTGACTCACCCCAAACTTCTGTTCTTCATCTATAATCAACAACCCAAGATTCATATACTCCACATCCTTAGATAGTAGTCTATGAGTTCCAATCACAATGTCCATCTTTCCTTCTTTAATATTTTTCACCACCTCATTGGCTTGTTCTTTGGTCAAAAATCTTGATAAACCAGCAACGTTTATACTGTATTTTTCCATCCTACTCTTAAACACTTGGTAGTGCTGCTCCACAAGTACCGTCGTCGGGGCAAGTACCGCTACTTGTTTCCCATTTTTTACTGCAAGAAAAGCTGCTCTCATCGCAACTTCTGTTTTTCCAAAGCCTACATCACCGACAAGAAGTCTATCCATTGGAATCTCTTTTTGTAGATCATCATAAACATCATTTATTGATTGAATCTGATCTTCAGTCTCTACAAATTCGAAATCATTCTCAAACTTTTTAAGTTCTCCATTCAAAAGTGAAATTGGAGAGACTTTTGTAATATCTCTTGCTGCATATAGTCTCAAAAGTTCTAACGCTATCTTTCTTACCGATTCCGTCACCCTCCTCTTTATCCTCTTCCATTCACCTCCACTTAATCTCGTAAGACTAGGCTTTTTTAAACCTGAACCCACATATTTTGTTATTTTCTTAAGCTGGGTTAGAGGTACAAGAAGCCTATCTTTTTGTGCATACTTCAACTCAACATATTTTTGCAATACACCTTGATTTTCTTCCTCTTTAATTCCCGAATACTGGGCAACTCCATGATCTTCATGTACTACAAAGTCACCAGGAGTAATCTCGTCCAGCGATAATCCTGAATATTTTTCGTGTCTAAACTTAGATATCTTGACGGTACCCCACATCTCGTGGTCAGTAAGTACCATCAATTTCATACCTTTTGATTCAAATCCTTCTTCTAAGTCCTCCTCAAAAATACAAACACCAGGAAGTCCCCTTTTTATCTCCTCTGCATTTTGAATATTGTGGTTAATAACAAATATAATCTTCCACTCCTCGTCTATCCTCTTTTTCACCAATCCATAATCCCACTTTGTTGATTTTATATCTAAAGATATATGAACAAAGGGATAGCTGATTTCGTCCTTCATATAAGTCTTTTCGGATACCACTAGGGGTATGTCAAAATTATCATGAAAATCGTTTTGAGTACTATACAAATCGAATATCTCTAGCTCTTGATCGTTTATCAATTCAAAATCCAGAACATCGCTAATTTTTTTCTTAGATTCAGAATCGATCAGATTGATATTCTGAACTTTATCATCCTCGAAATCTATTCGAAAAGGAAATCTTTTCCCTTTACACCACAAGGTCATTGAGTCTCCTATTATGCTGTACTCCCCTTCTTCCCATACCCTTTTTACTCTTTCATACTCTATCTCTCTCATATTCAGGATTAAATCTGAGAGTTTCATTCCTCTTTTCACAAATAGCTTTGGAAAATCATCTCTCAAAACATCATAATCAAATTTCAATACATCCTCATCAAAAATATCTTTTTTTACCAGTAGCGCGTTGATATTCCTCCCCATTCTTTGAGAAATTTGGTCGATGAAATATCTGGCAGATGAAATGGGCTTAATCTCAAGCCATACAGTATTTTTAGCTGAGTTTAAGCCAGTGGCAACCCATCCTACTTCATTTTTCAATACTGGAAGGTCACAAATATAATCCTTCCAGGAAACACTGGTATTTTGATTCAAAATTGTATGGACAATAAAATGATTTGTTTACAGGGAGAGTATACTCCTAAGTTCTTTCACGGCGCTACTTATTACCACTTTGAGAAGTTGAAGCTCACTTTCATTCATATTCATCAGGACATATTTTTCACCTGACATGTCTTTGACATGTTCCCTAGAATCAACTCCCATCCTAACTCGGAGAAAATCTTTCTTCCCAGTATACTGCTCAACACTGTTTACACCGTTGTGAACTTTTGGGGATAAAGAAGGTTGTATTTTGTATTGACCAAACTTAATATCTAAATCGTCATGTACAAGAATCATGTCTTTATTAGTATCAAGCTTATACATTGAAATTATCTTCTGGACTGATTCACCAGATAAATTCATAAACGTCTGTGGCTTGGCTAAGAGTATTTTACTTCCATCTTGCGTTCTTGCCTCGCAGATAACCGCTTTCAAATTTTTCTCCTCTTTCCAGTCCCCCACGTCATATCCTTTATCCCATCCAAGATACTCCCTAAGCTTGTCCACAAACATAAAGCCAGCATTATGACGAGTATATTCATATTTCTTACCTGGATTTCCGAGTCCTATAATCACTTTCATATATTCCTAGTATAGCATTTCAAGTATTTGTTCTTGCAATTCAAAAATCTTCTCAGAGTTTTTCGCTTCTTTATCAAAAAACCTTTCG
>JBDRHV010000011.1:0-2811 GCA_043816465.1 bacterium
GATAAGGTCTTGCTTCAGATTCATCTCCCCGCACAGCAATCCCATTGACATATGCTCTCAAGTCATTTTTTATGTGCCTCATGCGGTGAAGAATTTTCTATGTATGTGGATGGAATTAAGAAGGTGAGTGAAACCATGATAGGAGAAATAGATGATTCTTACTATACTGGTTGCTGGAGTGAAGCAACTATTGGATCTTCTGTTTCCTCTTTGCTTGGAACTGTAACAGAGTTCAAAATCTATGCTAAAGGAATAAATGAAACCGAGGTTTTAGGATTACATGAACAAGGAAGATATGTATGCGGAGACGTTGACGCAGACAGAGAACATACTGCCTTAGATCTCGGTTATTTAATTGATTATCTTTTTGCAGGAGGGGCAGAACCAATTCCTGTTGAATCTGGGGATATTAATGGTGATGGACAGATTGACGCTTTAGATTTAGGGTGGCTTATAGACATTTTATTTGCAGGAGCAGAGAATCCGAATGACTGTGGGAATGTTGATATGAGTGAAGTTCCTGCTCCAAATCCAACACAATCAGAAAAACAACAAGCTCAGCAAATCCTAGATGACGCTGGAATAAATATTCAGATTTAGTTTAAAGTCCCAAGTTTACGCCAAAACCGATACCAATAAGAATTGGAATCCCAAGAGGGATTTACATAAATAGCTCAGTACTCCACTACATATTGTATATGTCCGACCTGGTTTTTATTATACACAATTAATTCAGATTTCATTCAAGAAATGCATATGAGGCTTTCCTACAACACCAGCTTCTTCCATTCCTTTTTTCAGATCGTCGGATTCAAAGAATTGTTTTGCTCTTTCAAGTGTGTCCCATTTTGCCATAGCTATGATCACGTTTTCATGGTCTGCTTCTCTGAAGATTTGTATACTTTGCTCTCCATTTTCTTTTCGCATTGATCCATGATCATCAAAGGCCTTTTTCCATGTTCTGTAGTCTTTAACTTCATGTCTAATAATTACATATGTCATATAATCTCTCCTTTCTCGATGGTTATATTCAGGTATTATAAGAACATGTTTAATTTGAAAAAACTTCTTTAATTGGAGGTTGAGAATCCCGAGATGGATAGAATTCCTGAATTCGAGTGCACAATATCCACCATATTATCCTGAATGTGGACTTAGATCCATAACGCTTAAAAAACATAATGATCTAATATTGCTAAGTACATAAGAAATAGAAGGCGATTTAATGGAAAAGGACTCAAAAGCTGATAAAGTGAATTCTCAACCTGAGACAAAGAAAGAAGAGATCAAGAACACTGAGAACAAGAAGAACACTAAGAACAAGAAAGTTACTGAGAAGAAGACATCTTCTTCTAGAAAGTCTTATGCTATTCTAGCCATTATCGTTATTATTATAGTTGGTGCATTGGCTGTTCTATATGGCGGTTTTTATGCAAACTTAGATACTACTGGAGCAATGATAAGTGATGGACAAAGCCTCATAAGTCAAGATCAAGACATTACTGCACAAGTGAATGGTGAAAATATTTACACTAACAGCTTCAATGATGACATCTCAATATATTTATTCCTTCAGGGAGTTCCAACTAGCTATAGGGATCAAATACCAGAAGAGCAGCTTATAGATAACACAGTAACTGAGAAATTATTATTACAAGAAGCTCAAAAACAAGGATATTCAACAAGCTCAAGTGAAGCCGAGACTATTCTTTCACAGAACCCTTCATTTGACATGGAACAATTCTTAGAATCACTGGATACTAACAATATCAATTATGACTCATTCATTGGTTATGTCCAGAGACAGATTACAATCAACTCTTTCATTACCGATTCAATAACCAGTAATGTTATTGTCACCGAACAAGAACTCAAGGACTTTTATGATCAGAATTCTGATGCTTTCATCACAGAGGAACAAATCAGTGCAAGTCACATTTTAGTTAACACAAAAGAAGAAGCAGAAGATCTAATCAAAAAGCTTGGTCTAGGAGAGAATTTCGCCACTTTAGCAAAAGAAAACTCAATAGGACCTAGTGCCACAGTAGGTGGTGACTTGGGATACTTTGGCGTAGGAGCAATGGTTCCAGAGTTCGAGACTGCAGCATTCTCTTTAAAAGCAGTTGGAGAATACACAGAAACTCCTGTACAGACAGAATTCGGTTATCATGTTATCATGCTAACAGGAAAGAAAAACGCTAAAATGCTTTCTTTCTCTGACGTAAAAGAACAACTTTCAGGAGAACTCCTAACTGATAAACAGAACACAATCTTAACTAGCTACGTAAAAAGTCTGAAAGAAAACGCTGATGTTGTTGTTTATTAAACTTCGAATATGTCGGGTTCAAGCTCCAAACCTGAAATTGACCACGTTCGGTCTTTTAATGCATCACTTGGATCATAAATACCTTTTTTTGCACCCATAAGACTCATATTAGGGTCTCCAGTTCCCATACTTTCTAACAAAAAATCATCATTTACAAAATAACCAATATCTGGAATAGGACTTTGATTCACTCTTATATATGTATAACCTGGAATCATCCACCCCTTATCTCTGATAACAAAAAAGTACTCAGAACCATGAAATAGACTATCTGCGCTCATTCCATCATGTTCTCTTAAGTATGTTTTCAGATCTCCTCTAATTTTAGGAGAATATGGTTTGAACATATCGTCGAAGTTCATGTAAAAGATTAAACATAGTAAATTTTATATAACTAGGCTTACCTTAGAAAGGACGCCGGGACTGGGATTCTTAAATTTACTAACTAATTTTCTGGCTTGAATGTGTGCTGTTTCATAAGAGCA
>JBDRHV010000012.1:0-5993 GCA_043816465.1 bacterium
ACAGATAAAAGATGATATGGTGAGCCCACTTGGGAACGAAATATTCAAGGTGTGTGAGAGGTATGACGTTGTATATAGAATCATTGGAGATGTTTATAATAAAATCTCTGATAGTCCAGAACTGATTGAGAAAAGAGTCTCAAATCCTATTGAGATCGAAAGATTGGCTACAGAATCATATAGTGAAAGAATCAAAACATTAAAAACAAGATTGTTCAGATCCGCAGTTTTTTCAACTCTGTCTATCTTTCTTGCCGGAGGTGTGAGTTTGTTCATCGTCGAGGTTCCACTTGCAAAACTGTTTTTGGGAAGATTTAGTCCATTGGCAATGTTCGTAGACATTTTAATTCCTACCATATTGATGTTTATTCTCGTTGCCATTATTCAACCACCAAAGAAGACAAACGAGGCAAAAGTTTTGGATGAAGTAAGAAAAGTAATTTATAAGGAATATGAGAAAAACATATATGAGGTGTCAACTAAGAAAAAGAGTAGATGGTTGATGAATATTATTTTTATCATATTGTATCTGGCAGGAGGAATTGGATCTTTACTCTTCGTATTCTGGGTGTTTGAAATAGCAAATGTACCATGGACATCTTTATATATTGATACTGCAAATATTGCGGTTATAGTCTCTGCGGCACTCGTTATCAGAGCTCGATCAAAAGAGCTAACGATAGAAGAAGAGGGTGGTTTTGTAGAATTTGTAATGGATTTCTTCACAATTCCACTTGCAAAGGTAGGACAGTGGCTTTCAGAAAAATGGAAGGAGTATAACTTTGTCAGCGTGTTCTTCATTGCACTTGTTGATAGCCCAATTTCATCATTTATTACCCTAATAGAGGAGTGGAGGGGTTTCATCAAAGAGAGAAAATCAGAAATCCGGTAACTTATTTCTTCTTTTTTCCAACAACCTTTGTATTCTTGAAGAGTACTCCAAAAACGAGATAAATTATTCCCATTATGATCAGCATCTCAAGTAAGGATTTTAGGAATGCTCCTACTTGGAATTGAGCACCATTCACGTCTACTACTAAATCTTGGATTTCTGTTTTTGGCATAAGTAGTTGAATTGCTGGGGTAATTATTCCGCTTACTAGTACATTTACTGAATCTTTTGTTGCTTGACCTATGACAACACCTATTGCAAGAGAGATGACTGAATATCTATTCAGAAAGTCCCAGAATCCCTTTACTGGTTTTTTGATTCCTCTTATTACTCTGTTGGAGTGATTATCTAGTGTAACTTCGGTATTTATTCGGGTCATTTAAGTATCCAATTATTTTATATACATAACATTTTAACCCAACTTCATTAATTTTTCATTAAAAATATTTGATAGTTTTGACTATGAAGGATACCATTTGATAGACTCAATCAATAAGGAACCTTGATGCTAGCATCAAGGTGTCTTCTTCGTAAGGAGCTTCGCTCGATTGAAGAGCCTTATATACCCGTGGTAAACCACGGGTATTATGGCAACGAATAAATTTTTGTAATAGACATAATGAAGAAAAAGGAAACTACAGAAAAGAGCTCAAAAAATGTTGCAGTCGAAAGTGCAATAGAGCAGATAGAAAAACAGTTTGGAAAGGGTTCTATTATGAAATTAGGTGGTAGCAAGAGAATAAAGGTGGAAGTTATCCCTACTGGAGCCTTATCACTCGATATAGCACTTGGAGTGGGTGGTGTCCCAAGAGGAAGAATAATTGAAATTTTTGGACCTGAAGCGTCAGGAAAAACAACCCTAGCACTTCATATCATTGGAGAAGCACAGAGAATGGGTGGAAGAGCAGCTTTTATCGATGCCGAGCACGCACTCGATGCTTTGTATGCTAAAAAAATTGGTGTTGATACAGATGAGCTCTATATCTCTCAGCCTGATTTTGGTGAGCAAGCTTTAGAGATATTGGAGACACTTGTTAGGTCAGCAGGCTTTGATGTGATTGTTATAGACTCTGTAGCAGCCCTTACACCTAGAGCTGAGATAGAAGGTGAGATGGGTGATAGCCATATGGGACTGCATGCTAGACTGATGTCACAGGCCCTTAGGAAGATTGCTGCAATTTCGGGGAAAACAAATACAACGGTCATCTTTCTTAATCAGATAAGGATGAAAATCGGAGTAGTGTTTGGAAATCCTGAAACAACGACAGGTGGAAATGCCTTGAAGTTTTATTCTTCAATCAGGTTAGATATCCGTCAGAAAGAAAAGATAATGGATGGGGACACAATAATTGGGCACATCCGAAAGGTTAAAGTAGTGAAGAATAAAGTGGCACCACCATTTAGGGAGGCAACATTCACAATAAGATATCCTCAAGGAATTGATAAAGAAAGTAGCATTTGTGATGCAGCAATCCAGCTTAAAGTGTTTGAAAAATCTGGTTCTTGGATAAAGTATGGAGACAAGAATCTCGCTCAAGGTAGAGAGTCAGCGATTGCTATGCTTCGAGAAAATGAAAAATTTAGTAAGAAAATAGAGGACGAGATAAGGGCTATTACAAAGTAGCTTGATAAAGAAAACCTTGTGGTGTAGATTTCGGGCGGATTATCTTATGGGAAATATTCATATTGAAAATAACCTCTGTTGAGCCACAAAAGAGGAAAGGTAGGTATAATGTCTTTGTCGATGGTGCATTTTGGTGCGGATTATCTGAAAACACACTTGCAAAGTTTTTTGTCTATCCGGATAAGGTTGTTGATAGTGAGATTCTTGATGATATTTTCAAATTTGAGATATTTAACAAAACCTTCGAAGCTTCGATAGGAAAAATTGCAAGGAGACCACATTCAGAATGGGAAATTTCAAAATATGTTGATGAAAAATTTTGGAAGAATCGAAGGAAGTGGTTTAAAGATACTCAGTATGATAAGGAATTTGAACAGATAAGAGATCGTACGAAGTCAGATATTCTCAAAAAACTAAGGAAGCTAGGATATCTAGATGATAAAGAATTTTCAAAATGGTGGATAGAAAGTAGAAAATCAGCAAGGCCGAGAGGTTGGATAGCGATAAAATCTGAGTTACTATCCAAGGGTGTATCTGAAGAATTAATAAATGATTTAAGATTTTCAAATAATGAGGAAGAAAAGCTTGCACAGAAATATTATGAGAAAGTTGTACGAACGAAGAGTCTTAATAGGGATAAAATAATATCTAGACTTGGTTCTAAAGGATTTTCCTGGGATACTGTTCAGTCAATACTTAAAAGAAATGAAGTGGAAAATTAGTCCCAAAATAAAAGAGAAGGAAAGAAAGTTATATGGCAAACTTGATCCAATACTTTCGCAACTTTTATTCAATAGAGAAATTCTTGATAAGAAGTCTGCAGAAAAATTCATAAATCCCTCTTGGGATGAATTGTACGATCCTTTTGATCTATTTGATGTCAAATCCGCAGTAAAGAGAATCGAAAAAGCAATAAAGAAGAAGGAAAAGATTATTATTCATGGTGATTATGATGTCGACGGTATGAGTGCTACTGCTATCCTTTGGGATTATTTATATAGAAAAAGAAAAGCAGATGTTATCCCATACATACCTTCGAGAGTGGACGAAGGATACGGATTATCAGAAGAAAGTGTTTCTAAACTAAAGGAACAGGGTGCACAGTTGATAATTACTGTGGACTGTGGAATTAGGGATTATGAATTGGTAGATAAGGAAGATCTAGATTTCATAATCGTTGACCATCATCAACCGGGTGAGCAAATCTCAAAGAAGGCTATCGTTGTACATCCAATGCATCCTGAAAAACAATATCCTTTCGAGTCAATCTCTGGCTGTGCTGTGACCTGGAAGCTGATATGTGCAATGGAGAAAAGTAGAAACCTTAAAAATTTTAATATTTCAAAGGTTGAGGGAATAGATCTAGTTGCTTTATCCACTGTAACGGATATTATGCCACTTAAAGATGAAAATAGGATTTTTGTATCTCTTGGACTCGAAAAAATGAAGAAAGATCCAAACTTAGGGTTGGATAGCCTTGTGTCCGTTTCTCAAATAGATATAAAGTCGATAGATACCTATCATCTTGGTTTTATGATTGGCCCAAGACTGAATGCCGCTGGAAGAATAGGTGACCCGATGGATGGAGTAAGACTTTTAAGTACAAAAGAAATTACTGTTGCAGATAGACTGTCGAAGGAGTTGTCGGATCTAAATAGTAAAAGGCAGGAGATGACAGAAGATGTGATGAATCAAGTCAAAGAAATTACAGATGGAAAAGATGATTTCTTGTTTTTTGCACAGAAGGATGGTTGGTCAGAAGGAATAATTGGTCTTGCAGCCGGAAAGGTCCTTGAAGAGGTGTATAGACCAGTAATTGTTGCAACTGGCGATGGTGACATAATAAGAGGTTCTGCGAGAAGCATTGTAGGATTTAACATTACTGATGCGATAGAGAACTTCAGTGATCTTCTTGAGAAATATGGAGGTCATGCTCAAGCAGCTGGATTCACAATTAAGAGGAAAAATCTTAAGGAATTTGAAGAGGGGATGAAGAAACTTGCAAAGGAAAAATTAAAGGATAAGGACTTAGAAAGGGAAATCAAGATAGATATGGAGATAGATTCTACTGAAGTTGATTGGGAGTTGGTAAAAGTAGTAGAAAAATTGAAGCCGTATGGGGTTGGTAATAGAAGGCCACTGTTTTTGATAAGAGATATTGTAGTAGTTTCATCACAGGGGATTTCAGAGGATAAACATATGAAATTTTCAATAAAAGGAGAGGATAGTGAGTTCATCTCTTGTATCTTCTTTAATTCAAATGATTGGCTGAAGAAGTTAAAACCTGGAACTATTATTGATATCGTGGGGGTACCTGAGGTAAATGTTTGGAACGGAAGTCAAAATCTTCAGTTCAATGTTACAGATGTAAGGGTTGCCAAGTGATTCTCAACTTGAAATAGGGTATAATCCAATTAGTGACAGTATAATCTATGTAATTAATTGAATATTTAAGTGTCTGCTTCGGTACACTAAGTTTGAAGCGGAAAATAAGGTGGCACCACGGCTAAAAGTCGTCCTTGATGAGTAAACATTTGTTTGCTTTCAATGGCGACTTTTTTATTCGTTGCCGTAATACCCTATGGCTTACCATAGGGTATGAGAGGCATTCAAAATAGGCGAAGCTCTTTCCGAAGAAGACACCTCGATGTATGCATCGAGGTGATTTATTTATTAATATATAAAAATGAGAAGAATATTAACAACAGAAGCAGTTAAAAAAGTAGGGGAGGAAGTGAGACTTGCGGGTTGGGTAGATACAGTAAGAGATCATGGAAAAATTACATTTATAGATCTTAGAGATCGAGCTGGAGTGGTTCAGTGTGTTGTGGTAGGTCTAAGAAAGAAACTTACAGACGAGAGTGTTGTTGAAGTAATTGGATCAGTGAAAAAAAGACCTTCTGGAAGTTCAAACAAGGATCTTGAGACAGGTGGAATTGAGATTGAAGTGAGTAACGTCGAAGTTCTTAATATTGCAGGAGAGCTGCCTCTTCCAGTGAAAGGGGATGGGTATGATATCTCAGAAGAGGTAAGGCTTAGGTACCGTTATCTAGACCTCAGAAGGGAGAGAATGAAGAAGAATATGATTCTTCGTTCTAACTATATCCAGGCATTAAGGGACTATTTCATTAAGAACGACTTTGTTGAAATAGAGACCCCTCTTTTAACAAAATCAACCAAAGAAGGTGCAAGAGACTTTGTAGTTCCTTCACGATTAAATAAGGGTGAGTTTTATGCTCTTCCACAGAGTCCACAACAATATAAGCAGTTACTTATGACTGCAGGTTTTGAGAATTACTTTCAAGTTGCTAGATGTATTAGAGATGAAGATCTTCGAGCAGATAGAGGATTTGAACACACTCAATTCGATGTTGAGATGAGCTTTGTAAGGCCTGAAGATGTGATGACTTTTATTGAGGAAGCAGTTAAATACGCCGTCAAGAAAGTTGGTGGAAAATTGAAAGATGAAAAGTTTCC
>JBDRHV010000013.1:0-4885 GCA_043816465.1 bacterium
CCTTGTAGCAATATAATAATAGGTCTTTGAATTTGTTCAGTTTATTCTGTACTATGGAGTAAGTAAGTTTTTAATAACACTGCTATGGCAAAGCCACCAAAATATGCAACCCCTATTTGCATAGTACTATCTGTACTAGCATTGATCGGAATTGTCTGGGGAATGATAGCAGGAAATCCTCTTATTCCGATGATACTTTTAATTCCTACAGTTATCTACGAGGTTTATAGAACAGAAGGAGTGTCAACAACTCTTTCTTCTTGGTTACTGTTAGTATTGTTCGTAGCAAACTTTATTATTATTATTTTTGATATACAATTTGACCTCGGATCGTTTTTAGGCACTAGTTCAAAGTACTTCTATGGATATAATGTTCCTCTAGGTGACTTGAGAATCGTATTTCCTTCAGTAATAGGTGTGTTATCAATAGTATTGTTTACACGAACAAGAGGAATTTATACTAGATGGCTCTCTGTGATTATCTTTATTACTGTAATAGCAATAATACACATCACTGACCCAGAAATATTTCAATCTATTTTGAAGTTGGGGGTGAATGAGGCGATAGATCGGGTAAATATTTAGAGATACTTATCTTTTTTCTCTTCTTTTATCTTTTCTAACACCAGTTTCATATCTCCCACTTTTTTCCTATCTGCCACAAGGACAACGTCATCCGTTTCTACTATTACTAATCCTTTTACTCCCAACGTTGCAACTAATTTGTTCCCGTGAGTCTTCACAAGAGTACCTTTTGTATCGATTGAAACAGTATTCCCTTCTGGTTTATATTTGCCATCTTTGTTCAGATATAGGTATACAGACTCCCAGGTTCCCATGTCATACCATTTAAATGCATGGTTTATGATATAACCGTCTTTGAATACATGCTTCGTAACCTCTTCTGTTGCTCCAGGCTCCATCGTTTCGTAAATCTCGTTAGTTTTTTCCCAGCCAGAGGCTGGTCCGCCTTTGGCGGATTTCTCATTCGGTTTACCAACGTATGATTTGATCTTCATTAATGAATCATACCAATCTGGCCTATATTTTTTGTATGCTGCCATCATAAGTTCAGGGTACCAGCAGTTGTGATTGGAGTGGGCAGAAACTTTGTTTTCTTTTACAGTTTTAAGAGCCTCTGGGCTTGTATCTTCTCTTGAAACATACTGTTTAACGGAGTAAACCTCAAGATTTGTATTAAGATTAATCTTTTCGCCTAAAATCAAGTAATCAACCCCTCTGTCAGTACCCAATTCTGTATTTATAGCTGGAATTCCACCTGAAATAAACTTCTTGTCTCTTGTAACCAGTTTTTCCATTTCCTTAATCATCTCCAAGAATTTTTCTTCAGGCTCTCTTATACAATCAGGCTGAACTATCATGAATGGTTCATCAGGACGAATGATTGTAAGCATCATGAAGGCATAACCCTCTCCCGGCCCTCTATTTTTGAAAAAGTTGGGCTCAATGAGATAATTCTCTTTTGGAATCTCTGGAATATCTTTGGTTACAACGTCCAGGTACATTCCTTTTGTAGAAATATAGATATCAGAGGGTTTTGCAATTTTCAGCAAAGTATCTACGATCCTTCTCATCAAACTCCTATCTCCGAAAAGCTTTTGAAATGTTTTTGGGAAATCTTTTCTTGAATACGGCCACAATTTTTCACCTTGACCACCTGCGGGGATAATAAATACCATGAGTATACAAACTCAACTTAGTACTCCACAGTCTATCATAAAAAGAAAAGATCCCCCAGGTACATTTGTGGTACAAAAACCCATCCCCATTGATGTCTCAAAAAATCATAGGTATAATCTCAAACGTATGTATAAGCATTTATCTGATACTACAAAGAAGACAATAAGAGTTGTATATGTCACATCCCTCCAATAAAGGTGTATATTTTCACGTATTAAAATGCGAAGTTAAGATGTTTTCTTAGCAATTACTTATTTATTTTAATCAAATGGACAAAGATAACGCAAAAAAAGAATATTTGGAGAGAATGAGACATTCTGCTTCACACGTAATGGCTCAGGCTGTATTAAATCTTTTTCCCAAAACAAAATTAGGAATAGGTCCAGCTATTGAAAATGGTTTCTACTATGATTTTGAGTTTGATAAGCCTATTTCGGATGAAGATTTAGTGAAAATTGGGAAAGAGATGAAAGAGATTATCAAACAGAAGTTACCTTTTAATCAGAAATTGTTATCTCGAAAAGAGGCTGAAGCCTATCTTAAAGAGGCAAAACAGGACTTCAAACTAGATTTACTGGAAGATATTCCTGATAAAAAGCTTAGCTTTTATGTAACAGGTAAAGAAAAATTCATGGATCTCTGCAGGGGTCCTCATATGGAAACCACTGGGAAAATTGGGGCAATCAAACTAGAAAGGATTGCTGGTGCATATTGGAAAGGTGACGAGAAGAATCTGATGCTTACAAGAATCTACGGACTCGCTTTTGAAACGAAAAAAGAGCTTGATGAGTATCTGGAACTTAAGGAAAAGTTAAAATTAGCCGATCACAGAAGAATTGGAAAGCAAATGGACTTATTCTCTTTTCATGATGAAGCTCCAGGGATGGCATTCTGGCACCCTAAAGGTCAAAAACTCTTAAACAACCTCTATAAATACTGGAGAGAAGTTCACGAAAGAGAGGGATATATCGAGGTTAGAACACCAGAATTGTTAACTGTGGATACTTGGAGAAGAAGTGGACATACTCAGACCTTCAAAGAGAAGATGTATATGGCACAGACAAATGATTCAACGGTTAATAACTATGCCTGTAAACCAATGAATTGTGATGGAGGAATGATTATTTACAAAACAAAACAAAGGTCATACAAAGATCTTCCAATCAAGATGGGAGAATTAGGAGTGGTTCATAGGTATGAGAGTTCGGGTGAAGTTCATGGGTTACTTCGGGTAAGAGAATTTACTCAAGATGATGCACATATTTATTGTTCTCCTGATCAAGTTAAGGAAGAAATTAAGAAAGTTATAGATCTTTGTTTGGAATTTTATGATACGTTTGGGCTTGATCTTCATCACATAGAATTATCTACAAAACCAGAGAATGCTATTGGCTCCGATGAGGTTTGGGAGAGGGCAGAGAGCATCATGAGCGAGATTTTGGAAGAAGGTGATATTGACCATCTTGTAACTGAAGGGGAAGGGGCTTTTTATGGCCCAAAATTCGATTTTCATCTGAGCGACTCTATGGGAAGAACCTGGCAATGTGGTACCATCCAACTTGATTTTGCCCAGCCAGAGAATTTTGAGCTTGAATATGTGGATGAAAACGGAGAAAAACAAAGACCGGTAATGCTCCATAGAGTTATATACGGATCAATAGAAAGGTTTGTTAGTATTCTATTAGAGCACTACGTGGGAAATCTTCCACTTTGGCTTGCACCAGAACAAGTAAGAATGATTCCTATAGCGGATAGACACGTAAAGTATGCAAAAGAGGTGATGAAGAAATATAAAAATAGTGGAATAGTTATAGCTATCGATGATAGAAACGAAACGATGCAATCAAGAATAAGGGAAGCTGAAATAGAGAGGGTTCCTTATATGCTGGTAGTTGGAGATAAAGAAATTGAAAACAATACCGTTTCTGTTCGACCTCTTACTAAGAAAGATCAGGGAATGGTTGATACTGATACTTTCTTGAAATTAATTTTAAAAGAGATTTTTAACAAAGAACATGAATAAATATCCATACCGTAGCTCTTTTGATAAAAAACCAAGCTATCAAAACAATCGAAAGTATACCTGGAGAACACCTGAGGAAATGAAATATCCAAGAAATGAGTGGATAAAAGCTGACGAAGTGAGAGTAGTTACAGATGATGGCAATTTAGGTGTAATGAATTTGGAGGAAGCGAAAAAGATTGCATTAGAAAGTGAGTTGGATCTTATATTAATTGCACCAATCTCAAAGCCACCAGTATGTAAAATAACAGCTTGGTCAAAATTTTTATACAACCTAAAGAAAAGGGAGAAACAGGCTCAGAAGAATAAACAAAAGGAGCAAAAGGAGTTTAGATTTGGGACATATATTGATGAGGGAGATAAAATGCGATTGTTGAAGAGAGCAATGAGCTTTCTGGATAAGGGACATAATGTTAAAATAACCGTGTCGAGGAAAGGAAGAACTCCTGTTGCAGATTCAAAGAACCTACTGAATGAATTGTTGACAGTGTTGAGTGAGTATAGTACCATCGACTCTAGCCCTTCCTATAGCGGAAGAATGATATCTATGACTTTTAAAGGAGAGGTCAAGAAAGTAAAGAAAACAAATGGGAAAACTAAAGACAAAAAAGACAGCAGCAAAAAGATTCAAGATGACAAATCCCAGGGGAAATAAAGGGGCAAAGATTCTCTATAACAAGAGTATGCAAGGACATCTTCGAACAAAGAAATCATCTAGAGCGAAGAATAGACCACTTCCAAGTACGAATGTATCTAAAACAGATAGAAAAAGAGTTTTTAAAATGATTAGGTCATAAAATGAGGGTAAAAGGTGGAATCGTAACAAGAAGAAGACATAAGAAGATATTGAAAACTACTAAAGGTTACAGGATGACAAAGAATAACCTTTATAAAGTAGCTCATGAAGCTTATCTTCATGCGGGACAATATTCATACAACGATAGGAAGAAAAGACTAAATGAATTTAGAAGAATTTGGATTACAAGGATAAATGCGGCGTTACAATCCTTTGATCTCAAATACAGCCGCTTCAAAAATCATCTTAAGATAAAGAAAGTCCAGCTCAACAACCATGTGTTGTCAGAATTAGCTGTAAACTTTCCTGAGACCTTTAAAAAGGTCGTAGAATTTGTTAAGTAAAAGCATTTCATTTTTAAAAGA
>JBDRHV010000014.1:0-10533 GCA_043816465.1 bacterium
AAGAATCTCATGACTTCTTTACAGACACTTGTAGTAAAGTATTTAGAAACTTCTGTCGGTTTTACCCATTTTAACTCTGAAACTTCCTTTCCTGGCTTATTGTCATTAGAATCAGTTATGCAATGAAAATATAATGCTAAAATCTTTGTTTTTTTCTCAGGCGAATCCGGTATTAACCTTGCGTGTATAATATCTTTTACGTCAACATCAAGATTTGTTTCTTCTTTAATTTCCCTCTTTATCTCTTTCTCAAAATCTAAGGATCCTATTTTTCCCCCGGGGAAAGCCCACAATAGGTTTTTTACTAGTTTGTCCCTTTTTAATCTCTTTTCTATGAGAATTTTTCCATCCTTTTCAACAATTCCCAACCCTATTAAAAGCATTTTTACTGTAAAATAAGTAATTTACTTCTTCGTCATCTCTATAGCTTCCTCTGTAGCCTTCTTAATTTCTTTCAGGTATTCCTTCTGCTTATCGTTCAAATCACCTGTTTCGGGGGATTCTAGGAGCTCAGAGAACCATTTGATAGAGGTAAGCGGTGTCCTTAAATCATGTCTTAATTTTGAGTCTTTATCTACTTTCATTGCCTTACCTTATTAAACAACAGTGCATCCCGCAGAGCGGGACAAGCCCCGCGGAGATGCACCGTTTAATTTCCAATTACTTTTAACCCTATTTAGATCCAGTGATTGTATCATTCTCTGCATCTGGAGCACTTACAGTGATTCTTCCAGTAGAAAGCTGATGAATCTCATATCCTGTTCCATTTGTTGAGCCACCACTTGGGTCATTAGGTATTGCAACCAAGTATGTACCATTTGCGGTCAATACCGATAAATCTACCAGTCCAGTACAATCAGCAGCAGTTGTTCTACAGATCTCTGTTGCGGTAGCACCGATTGTTGCTGGCAAGTTGCCATCGTTGTCTACGGAATACTGATACGTAGCATCAAGAATGGTCTGAACATCAGTCCACCTCTGAGAGTCCCTTGTATCAGCAAGCTGTTTGCCTGGGTTGATTGCGATGATGATAACAGCGGCAAGGATTGCCATTGCTGCTACAACCAGAAGGATTTCAAGCAGTGTAAATCCTTTTTCTGATTTATTCATATATAAATACAAATAATAATTTAGTTATTCCATTTACATACTAATATTTTTACCATTCTTATGCAATACACCTAGAAATCTGCCACCTCTCTCCATGATTCTAATTGCAAAGAGGGTTTGGTACCTGAAATTATTATCTGAGTCTTTCTCACAACATCATTTTTGTATCCTATTGTATTAATTGTAATGCTACCATCTACGTTGAATATTAGAGGTTCGATGTCGCAGGAATGATCTTCAATTGCAATGGTTTCATTCCCGATGTATCCATCATTCAGTTTTAACTCATTTAGGGCTACCTCCCCACACGCATCTGAGAGAGATTGTGCTATTACTGCCTCTTCTACCGTGTGAGTAGACTCGTACGAATTTATTCCAATAATTAGTAGAGATACAGCTACAGCAAGGGCCATAGAGCCTACAGTGATAACGTTTCCAAGAGTTATATATCCTTTATTGTCTTTAAAGATATTCATATCTTATTGCAGCTGAGCCTGTAAATGACTCTGTAAAATTATATTCAATTATGTTTTCAGGATTTCTGTGAGTGACCTCCAAATCAATTCTAAATATTCTTGAGTCATCAGAGATATTTGAAATATCTAGTTTTGTAATGGTTACCCTGTTTGATGTTATCTGTATCGGATCTGAAGTACCTTCTGATAGAAACACTTTGCCATCAATAAGTGAAAAGACAGTAGGATTATTAGTCTCTTCAAAAGTTATCAAAGTAATACTATCTGAAGATTGATGGGGAATAGGTAAGCTTACTGACTTCGAGTTTCTTATCTTTTCAGCAATCAAATATATGGCTTGATTTCCTTGATAATCGACTTCTGTGATCGTCTGTGATTTCACTCTTGTCTTTATTACTGTGAACATAAAGTAGGATAATGTAATCATAATAATGGTAGAGATAGAGATGTATAACATCACTTCCACAAGAGACATTCCACTTTGATTTTTATTTATTAATCCCATGAAAAATCGTACCAATAATCTTCATCTACTGATCCAAAGAGTCCCTGTTCGATAGGACCCATTGAGCCAGTGGAGAAATAAGTATTGTTTTCACCATCCCATACATTCGTCCAAATATCTTGGTCAGATGCAGCCATGATTACCATGATGTAGTCATTTTCAGTATTTGGAATAAGCCTTACTGTCTCCATAGCACTTGCCTCAGTAGGACCAAGCGTGATTCCGTCAAACTCTGTGCTCCAAGTATTTGTAGATGGGTTGTAGTATCTATATTTTGATATTCTTCTTTGTGCAACACCAGTACCATTTGCATAGACTACTAAGGCGTTCGTGCCAGAAGCTTCAAATGCCATATCAAATGATTTTTCCACGTTGTCATGAGTCCATTGTGCAATTTCTCCATTGACTGTTGTTTCAAATATTGGTGAGTTGTCCGATCTCAAACAATTGATGTCTCTTGCATTATCCTTGAAACAAGAAAGAAAAGTGTTTGATTCAGGCTGCTGGATAATGTCGTTGTGGGTTGGGACAGCACCAATATCAATATTTTCTACTGTAGTTTGCCACGACCCGTTCCATTTTCTAATATTTGGTGTATTGTCACTTTCGTCGTTATATAATAAGAACCCCTCGTTAGTATTTTCAGTATTCCAAACGAAATCGATGTTTTCTCCATACATTGTAGGCGTAAGGGTGCCATGAGTTGTAAAGGTGCTAAATAAACTTCCATTGTAAAATGAAGTCTGATTTTTCTGTGAACTATTCTGTATGGCGAGCATAAATTCATTCGTTCCTGGTTTATTCCTTGTTACAATCCAAAAAGGTCTGGCAGAAATATCCGAAATGCTCGATTGAGATGACCAAGTGGACCCATTCCAAGTCCTGTATTTTGGAATGTTTGTCCCATCACTATATACAACTACAAAATTTCCATTCTTAAGATAAGTACCATCGAAATTTTTGAGCCATGAAGGATCAGTGTTACTGTAGTTAGAGAGCTGAGTTACCCTGCTCCAAGATGATCCCCTCCATACCATCGCAGTAATTGTCTGAGCAGTACCAGGAGTTTGAGCATTTTTTACCACAAGTATTTTCTCATCCTTTGTAGGGCTTGAGTAAAGCTTAAGACTTCTGACGAGTGTGTTTCCAGGTACACCGTAGGTCGGAATATTAAGCTCTGGTCCCCAAGAGAAATCGTCATATAGTACCCTGTACTTTATCCCATCACCGATGACTGTGTTATCGCTATAAACAAGCATTCCTTGTTTCCCAGATATTGTCATCCAATTTGTGAGATATGAGAAAAGTTTTACAGAACCACTACCTCTTGTTCCTTGATCCCAGGTAACTTCTGATACTATTTGTTTTGTGTCTTGATCAAGTGTTGTCACAGTAATGGTTCTTATGTACTTACCATCGGTGTCACTTCCACTTACTATCTGATATTCGTTGTTTGAAATATCAATCCCAAAGCTACCGTCAACGAGGTTTGAGTAATCCAAATCTCTGTAGTTTCTAAAGATTTCTATACCTTCCTGAGCGATATATGCTGCTTGTGAGCTTGTGCCTGATTGAAATGCAAGCTGTATGCCGTACACAAGTGCTCCAGCTAGAGCTGAGACAATCATTACAAATATCGCGGTGGCGAGTATAACCTCTATTAGACTGAATCCTTGATTGTATTTTTCATTATTTTTAATAGTCAACTAAGCCTTTTGAGTTAATTGAGATTGTCGCGCTGTTGTGGGTAATATCTTGTAATTGGATTGTACCTGTCACTGAAGGTATACCTTCAAGTTTAGAAAATGATATATCGCTAAGGCCAGAATGGGTAAGTGATGAAGGAAATAAGTACTCCTCGTCGAAATCCTGATCTCGCGAGTCAAAGTCAGGACCTTTGTGTAGGAGTACTTTACTATCAGTGATTCTTACTGACCATTCTGAGTCTTTTTTTCCAGATTGAGAGAAAACCTGAGCCCTACGAATATACTGTGTGGTAACGTTAATCGATGTATCAAGATCACTTCTTCTTTTTGCGGTGAAATAAATCCCAATTGTGGCGGCGGCGACTATCGCGATAAGCGACACTACCAGCATAATCTCGAGTGTGGTGAACCCACTTTCTTGTTTAGTCAATTTCTTCAACTGCATCTTCTTGTATCCATCCAAATTCATCTTTTCCAAGTACTAATTTATACCAGCCAGTCTCAGTATCTGCAAAATCAATCTCTTCCTCATCTTCTGCTTGATCTATAATTGTTGAAGTAGTATCTGGTAGTTCGTATACATAGACGTAACCTTTTTCACTTTTTTTAACCTTCAACTGTGGATAGTCTATCTTTTCCTCTTCTTCCTCGGATCCAGTAAATGATGGTCCTGTTGATTCGATAGATTTACTGAATCCCCCTGTAAGCCCGTAAATCGGCTGGATAACTCCTAATGCCACAACAATAACTACTCCCCAAACAACCACGAGCATAAGAGGTTCTAACACTACAGTGAAATTCTTAGTTGTTGTTTCAGTTTTGTCTTCAAAAATTTGACCGATATTTATTAGGGTATCTGGAAGTTTTCCTGACCTTTCTGATGCCATTATCATATGTTGTACTGGAAGAGGGATTAATTTTAGAGATCTTTTGAAATTCTCAAAGCTTTGTTTGAGTGATTTTCCTTGTTCTGTCTGATTTTCAATAAACAAATAAAGTTTTTTGTATGCCTTGTAGGAGGTTGTCTGAGCAAGAGAATTTATGGCTTTAACAATAGGAAGTCCTGCGTTCAGTAAGGTACCTAGAATATATCCAAATCTTGCAACCTCTGTCTCTACAATAAGATCCTTCACAATAGGTGTAGCAAGAAGAATTGTCTGGCCGATGTGCTTCGTTTTTTCAAAGCTAAATAATATATAGAAAACTATTATAGTTACTACAAAACCAACTGGTACGGCGATGTATCCATAGGTTTGAAGGAACTCCGAAAGTGCAATCATAACTCTTGTTACTAGTGGTAATTCTATATCCATCTGGGTAAATACATTGATTAGATTTGGAAGGATAAAGTAGGCGATACCTAGTCCCATTACCACAGCTACACCCAGAAGCAATACTGGATACATCATTGCTGATTTTATTCTTGACTTGAAAACTCTTTCTTTTTGTTGCTGAGCAACAATAACCCTCAGATTTTCTGGAAGTTTTCCTGATTCTTCCCCAACTTTTAATAGTGCGATAGTATGATCGGGAAGAAGAGCGGTAGCTTCGAGTGACTTCCAAATTGGGGTACCTCTATTAATAGATTCTTTAAGTTCTTCAACTGTTCGAATGAGTGGTTTAGTTTTAAGCCCTGACTTTATGGTCTCAAGAGCTTCGATGATATTCATTCCAGATGCATATAGGATGGAGAGATTTTCAACAAAATAATCTTTCTCTTTCTGGATTCCCATAGCTTCGATACCTTTGAGTTTTCTAGGCAATCCATCTACTAAGACTGTTTTCTTTGCTGCCTTTTTGGGTGACTGTTCTTCATTTGGTTTCTGGTTCTGGGGTGTTTCCATTTGTTGGGGCATATACTTTAATGTTTTCTGGAGGAGTAACGACTCTAAGTACCTCTCCTATGGATGTTAAACCAGCTTTCACTTTTTCCATTCCATTATCAAATAGACTTCGAGCACCCTGTTTGCTTGCTAGTTTCCATATATTTTGTGATGAAGAGCTAGCAAGAATAAGTTCTTGTACTTCAGGTGTCATTTGAATCAACTCGAATATCGCTGTTCTTCCTGAATATCCTGTGTTGCTGCACGCAGGACAACCCTTTCCTTCGTAAAGAGTCACAGATTTCACATTTCCAAAGTATTTTATAGGATCAGAAATCAACTTTTTAAGCTCTTCCATCGTATATGATTTACTATATCTACAGTTTTCACAAAGTTTTCGCGCAAGTCTTTGAGCAATGACAATCTCAAGGGTAGATGCAAGAAGAAATGGCTCAATTCCCATATCCAAAAGTCTTGGTAATGCCGTTGCTGCGTCATTTGCATGGAATGTAGATAGAAGTAGGTGACCAGTAAGTGCTGCATTAACTGCAATTTCTGCAGTCTCGTTATCTCTTATCTCTCCTACAAGGATGATATCAGGGTCTTGTCTCACGATTGTTCTTAGTCCTCTTGCAAATGTAAGCTTCGTTGTTTCATTTACTTGAATTTGATTGAGATTTTTTACTTTATACTCGACTGGATCCTCAATGGTGGTAATATTTACACCCGGCACATTCAACATTTTCAAAACTGAATATAGTGTAGTGGTTTTTCCTGACCCAGTAGGACCAGTCACGAGTATCATTCCGAAAGGTTTCTTTGAGGCTTTTGTTACAAGTACCTGGTCTTGTTGTGAGAACCCAAGCTCTGATAAAGTAAATCCTTTGACATATTTTGCAAGTATTCTTATTGCAACTTTTTCTCCGTCGAGTGTTGGCACGATTGATATTCGAAGGTCAACTGTTGTTCCGTCGCTTTCAAATCTCATGGATCCGTCTTGAGCAGAGAAGTGTTCGTCGATTCTGAGATGCGATCTTACCTTTATCCAGTTTAGAATATTTTCAAATAAATCCTTCGGTACTCTTCCAGCTTCCTGAAGGAGACCGTCAATTCTAAATCTTATCTGGACATCTTCTTCTTGTGGTTCAAGGTGGATGTCAGATGTTCTTAATGCTTCTGCGTCTTTAAGAATCTCTTCGATAATTTCTGGAGCAGCACTGCTCTTTTTCTTCAATATTTCAGCAAATCTTGTAGTGAGATTTTCTCTATAATGTGAGAAAGATTTGTCTATATCATCTGAAAGTGCAAAAGCTATCTCTATGTTCTTACCTTTAAACGCGTCTTCTAAGGATGATGCATTTTTAAGCTCATCTGGTTTATCTGTGGCAATAACGACATTTTTATCGGTCTCAGCAAAAAGTACAGCTCTATGTTTTCGAGCAAATGCTTCTGATATTCTTTGTACAGATTCTTTCGATGGAGGTCTTGAATTTAGATCTGCATAAGGAAGACCTATGGATTCAGCCAATGCCTGGCCCAGTATGTCGTTTGTTAGAAGTCCCTTGTTAAGAAGTACATCAGCAAATGATCTTTTCTGTTCTAATCCTTCCTTTTCTGCCTCGTCAATATCCTTTTGCGTGGCATACTTTCCTTTAATCAGGGCAGATTTTAGTTTATCTTTGTCAATTTCCATCTTTTAGGCAGCTTTTTATGTATTCAACAACTTTAGATATTGAAGTATCTGACTTAATGAAATATTCTTTTACCCCAAATGTTTTTGCTTTTTCAATATCTTCTTTTTGTGAGAGATTTGAAAGTACTATCAATTGTGCTTTTGATTTCTTATTATTTAGAGTTTCAAGTATAGAAAAACCATTCACATCAGGTATTACAAGGTCGAGTAAAATCACTTTGAAATTGTTTTTCCCAATTAATTCCACAGCCTCTTGTCCTGTTGAAGTAGTTATGACTTCTACTGCTGATTCTTCAAGCTTTAGAGATAAAGCTCTAGAAATTGCTTCAGTATCTTCAACTATTAGAATTTTAGAATTTGATTTTTCTTTCATTTGACTATCGTATAAGGCTACCTCAATTTTATTATCAGGTCAAATATTTTCTTTATTTATAAACGTTCTTGATGATTTTAACATCCACTGCGTATCCTCCTTCTTTTTCTTTGAGAACAATAAAAGGGTTAATATCAATTTCAGAAATATCTGGATTTTCCATTGTAATTATTTGTATATTCATTAAGGTTGCAACGATAGAATCTATGTCCCGAGGGTCAGCCCCTCTATATCCGGTGAGCGCTTCATATACTCTTGTTTCTTTTATCATCTCTAAAATTTGTTCCTTTGAGATTGGGCAGATACGTTGGGAGGTGTCTTTGTGTAACTCTGCTAGAGTTCCCCCTGCACCAAATAATAGTACCGGTCCAAAACTTGGATCGTTTTTCATACCGAGTATGACATCTTCTCCTCCCATAATTTGTTTTTGAATTTGTATACAATAGTTCGGATCATTTGGGAAAACCTGTGACCATGCTAGCTTGAGATTATTCACAGTATCTATCAAGTCTTCTTGATTTTTCAATCCTGTTATGACTCCAGATACTTCAGTCTTATGTAAAAGTTTTGGGGAGATAATTTTTGCAACGACCGGAAATCCAATCTCCGAACTAATGTCTGGGACTGAGTCTTGATCTGGAGAAATTGATATGGATTTAGTTATCTGTATGCCATATCTTGCAGCAAGCTCTTCTGATTCATTTCCAACGATGTTCTGAGTGCCTTGAGGAGTTAATTCAGTCTTTTTGTATTGGTCGATGAAATCAGGTTGTGACTTAGCCACTTGGGCTTGATAGGTCCAAGAAAGTGCCTTAACCGCATCGTTGGGATATCTAAATACTGGTACATTGTTTTTGTTCAATATTTCATGAGCTTTTTCGACAAGAGTGCCTCCTATGAAACAAGCAATGATCGGCTTGTGAGGGTTATCAATATATTTTTTTGCTATCACTTCTGCTGTCTTTTCAATCTCAGTGGATGTCTGTGGTGTAAGAAGTACGATAATTCCGTCCACGTTCTCATCAGATATTGCAGCCTCAATAGCAAGTTCGTATCTTTTTGCATCGGCATCTCCAAGAATATCAAGTGGATTTGAAATACTGGATGCTTCTGGCATTTTGCTTTTCAATGCAGCGACGCTAGATTCAGAAAGTGCTGACATAGATAGTGAGGATTGTTCGATATTATCAGTGGTAAGGACTCCTGGACCTCCAGCGTTTGTTATTATCAGTGTACGATTTCCTGTAGGAAGATTTTGTCGTGAGATTATGTTTATGGTATTTGTAAACTCTTCTAAAGTATCTACCCTCACACATCCCGACTGAAATAGTGCTGAGTCAACAATAGAGTCTTCGGTAGCTATAGAGCCTGTGTGAGATAAAATTGCTTTTGTGGCAGATGACGATTTTCCGGGTTTTAGAATTACAATTGGAAATTGTTTAGAAACTTTCGAAGAAAGCTCCATAAATTTTCTCCCATATCTAAAATCTTCAAGGTATCCTGCAAACAAAGTATTCTTATCAAGATTTTGTTGTGACCAGTATTCCATAAGTATGTTTTCGTTTGTGTTAGCCTTGTTACCAAGTGATACAAAATGTTTGAAACCCAGCCCCGATTGATGCGCCCAGTCTAGAAGAGCGGTAGCTAGTGCCCCTGATTGAGAAAATAAAACGATATTCCCCTTACTTATTGGTGCTGCAGAAAAAGTAGCATTTAAATTGATATCGGTATTAATAAATCCTAGACAATTTGGACCAATTAATTGAATATTTCCTTTTTCAGCAATCTGAGTGATTTGTTCTTCCAATTTCTTTCCTTCTTCACCTGCCTCTTTGAATCCCGCTGAAATTATTACAACCGTCTGAATTTTTTTCAGGACACATTCTTCCAAAATTGAAGGGACGATTTTTGCTGGTAATACTATGATTGCAACATCAATCTCACCAGTAATTGAAGTGAGATTTGGATAACATTTCAGACTTTGTATGCTCTCTGCCTTTGGGTTTACTGGAAATACCTTTCCTTTGTATTTGCCTACCAGTATGTTTGATAGTATTTGGGATCCTATTTTTTTGGGATCGCGAGATGCTCCTACAACTGCTATCGATTTTGGATTTAGGTTTGGGTATTGGGCAGAATTAGGCATGCTTTTATTGTAAATTATTTGGGAGTATTAGTCTATGAAAAGCTTGTGTAATTTGGATAATTTAGATATCCTTGTGCCATGAAAGTCGCAATTGTGATTGATGGCCTAGTTGCGTTTGGAGGAGCAGATAGGGTATTGATATCTCTTCTGAAAATTTATCCAGATTCTGATATCTATACTTCAATATTCAATATAGAAATGTATCCTTGGCTGAATGAGGAAAAAGTTCACACAAGCTTTCTTCAAAAGTGGCCTTTTCAAAAGTTTTTATACAGGCACTATTGGCCTTTTTCACCTATGGCATTTGAGCAGTTCAACTTTGACGGATATGACTTGGTAATAAGTGTTTCTGCTGGTTGTGCAAAGGGGGTGATTACTGGAGTAGATACAAGACATGTGGGACTAATACTTACTCCTCCTAGATATCAGTGGGGAGGTGAGATAAACGCAAGAGCAAGCGGGCTAAGGTCCCTATTTAGATTCCTAGCACCTTATGTAGACAATTATCTTCGAGTGTGGGATTTGGAGGCAAGTAAGAGACCGGATGAACTGATTTCTATCTCAAAATTTATACATTCGCGTGTTAAAAAGTATTATCGAAGGGATTCAACAGTAATATATCTTGGGGCTGATTTGAAGAATTGGTATCCAGATCCTTCGAGACTTTCGGCTGAGCTTAGTCGAAGTCCAAGCTCAGGACA
>JBDRHV010000015.1:0-3565 GCA_043816465.1 bacterium
ATGTAGATTTCCTAGTGATTATAGAAATAACGTGGTTATTATTCTCACAGTTTTAAGCTATGACCCTGAATATGATCCACTAATAATTGGATTCAGTGCTGTATCAGCAGCCCTAATGATTTCTAAGGTACCTTTTGAAGGGCCAGTAGCTGGGATAAGGGTTGGATACAAGGATGACAAGGTTACGTCAATTATTAAAGATCTATGTTTTGAAGAAAATGGTGATACTACAGAACTGAATTTTGTGATGGGTACAGACGGAAAGGTTATTACAATGATCGATGCTGACGCCCATATTCTTCCAGAGGAAAAGATCGCAGAAGCTATGAAATTTGGAGTAGAAAAATCAAATATTTTTATTGATGCCCAAAACAAATTTGTAAAAATGGTGGAGGAAAAGAAAGGTCAGGTAGTAAAAGCGGAGTATGAATCATACTCAACCCCAAAACCACTTATTGATGATATAAAGAAGGATCACAAGAAAGACATTACTGATATCCTTGGTTTGTCTGATATGGGTGAAAAAATGGATTCAATGGACGAGTTCAGAGAGAAATTATTTACCGAATATGAAGGTAAATATCCAAAGAGCCAGATTTCTGATGCTATGAATTATGTTTCCAAGACTATTGTTAGGGACTGGTTGATAGAAGATAAGAAGAGAACAGATGGAAGAAAGCTAGATGAAATAAGGGAGCTAAATATGGAACTGAGTTATCTTCCAAAGACTCATGGATCTGCACTGTTTCAGAGAGGTGATACTCAGGCATTGACTGTCACAACTCTAGGATCGGGAAGATTGGCACAGCTTTCGGATGATATGAAGGGTGAGAATACAAAGAGCTATATGCATCATTATTCTGCTCCAGGATATACTGTTGGTGAAGCAGGGAGATATAACTTTTATCCAGGTCGAAGAGAGGTAGGGCATGGTGCTCTTGCAGAAAAAGCCTTGGAACCGGTATTGCCAGATGAGATTGAATTCCCATATACCATAAGGGTAGTCAGTGAAATTATGTCTCAAGCGGGATCAAGTTCGATGGCATCAGTCTGTGGTTCTACACTATCGCTGATGGATGCAGGTGTTCCTTTGAAAGCAGCTGTTGCTGGAATAGCAATGGGAGTTGTGATAAATGCTGATATGAGTAAGCATGTGATTCTTACTGATATCGCAGAGTGGGAAGATTTCTTTGGAGATATGGATTTCAAGGTTGCTGGTACGAGAGAAGGAATTACCGCAATCCAGATGGATAATAAGGCAAAGGGACTTCCAGTAGAAATTTTTGAGGAGGGACTACAAAGAGCAAAAGAAGCTAGACTATTCTTACTTGACGAGATGGAAAAAGTTATAAAAGAGCCAAGGAAAGAAGTGTCAAAGAATGCTCCAAAGATAGAGGTAGTAGAAATTCCAGTATCTAAGATTGGTGAGGTGATTGGTCCCGGTGGAAAAGTTATAAAAAGAATAATTGAAGAAACTGGAGCAGAGTTAGAGATCAAAGATGATGGAAGGGTTATCATATCTTCAGTAGATGACGAAAAAATAAAGATGGCTGTTGAACAGGTAAAAGGAATCACTGAAGAGGCTGAAGTTGGAAAAATATATAAAGGAATAGTAGACAAGGTTGCTGAATATGGAGCTTTCGTGGAAGTAACGCCGGCCATTTCCGGCCTCGTCCATGTATCAGAGATGTCAGATGGTTTTGTGAAAGATCCTCATGAATTTGCTAAAGAGGGTCAGGAAGTTACAGTAAAAATCATTGGAATAGATGAACAAGGGCGTGTTAAAATGTCTATGAAGCAGGCTCGTCCTACGTCAGAGGTTTCGGATAGTCAGCCTCCCAAAAGAGATTTTGAAAAAAGGGATAATAAAAAGAGATAAAAATGGACCAACAACTGCCGCAATCACAACCTATGGGTGATGTAATAGATGAAATAGAGAGTCTATCCCAAAAACTGAACTCAAGTAGCGTCCCGCAGGATTTGCGAGAAAAATCAGAAATGATGGTGGGGCGTCTTCGAAGGATGGCGAAGTATGGAAGCTATTCCTCAGATTTTGAAATCATCAGTAGGTATATTGATTGGATTACACGAATTCCTTGGTCAAATAAAACAAATGATCAGATTGATCTGACTCATGCAAAAGAGGTGATGGATAAAAACCACCATGGAATGGAGTCAGTAAAGAGTTTGGTACTCGATTATCTTGCTGTAATGAAGATGCATCTTGAGGGTGGAAGACCACTTGAGCAGGAACTGAACCCAAACAGTGAAATCAGTATGAACTCAAAGATAGAAGGATCTTCAGGACATGCACCTATTATTTGTTTTGTGGGTCTTCAAGGTGTGGGTAAAACCACAATGGCAAAATCAATTGCTCAGGCGCTTGGAAGGAAATTTATTAGAATATCCCTGGGTGCACTTGGAAGTGTGAGTCAGCTTAGAGGTCAGTCGCGGGCGATGCCTGATGCTGAGCCAGGGCAAATTGTGAAAGCACTTGTAAGGACCGAGACAATGAATCCGGTAATATTATTGGATGAGATAGATAAGGTAAGTGCAAAAGAGGGAATACTGATGGATGCAATGGCCGTGCTTCTTGAGGTACTGGATCCAGAGCAGAATTCTACATTTTTGGATCACTATGTAGATTATCCAATAGATCTTTCAAACGTGATGTTCGTATGTACGGCAAATAATTTAGGAACACTGTCAGCTGCACTTCTGGATAGGCTAGAGGTAATTAGATTTACAAGTTATTCTGACGAAGAAAAGGTAATGATTGCAAAGAATTTCATTCTTCCAAAAGTACTTGTAGCTACTGGTCTCAAGCCTGGACAGCTAGAAATACAGGAGAATGTGTGGACTCAAATCGTGAGGCCACTGGGCTTCGATGCTGGAATCAGACAGCTTGAAAGAAATCTTACATCTCTTTGTAGGAGAGCTGTAAGAAATGTTGTAGAAGGAAAGACTAATAAGGTATTAATCACTCTGGAAAATGTGAAGGAATATTTACCAGAAGGAACAGGGACTCTCAGTTAAGTAATGAGTAATGAGTAGTCAGTATATAACGAAATTTCCTTTGTGGCCCTCTCATTACTGTGTACTCATTACTAATTACTCTATTAGAATACGACTATGAATCTTGAGGAATTACATGATGTATGTAGAAAATGCACAAAATGTCGGCTCAGGGCTGGGGCGACTCAGGTTGTACCTGGCGAAGGTAATTCAAAAGCTGAGATTATGTTCATTGGGGAGGGGCCTGGGAAGGTGGAGGATAAGACAGGAAGACCTTTTGTTGGTCCAGCTGGGAAGTTTCTTGATGAGCTTTTGAAAAGTATCGATCTGAAGAGGGAGGATGTATTCATAGCGAATATGGTAAAGTGCAGACCCCCCGAGAATAGGGATCCACAAGAGGACGAGATGGATGCTTGTAGAGATTGGTTAGATCAGCAGATTGAGATAATCAGTCCAAAAGTGTTTGTACCGCTTGGGAGATATGCAATGTCAAGGTTTATCCCTGGAAGGATAATCTCTCAGGAGCATGGAAATCTGTATACTCGAGGAG
>JBDRHV010000016.1:0-2641 GCA_043816465.1 bacterium
GCCATGGGAAGCGATAAGGTATTTGATGTTATTGGTGATATATTCTATGGGAAAAACCTCTATCAACTCATCTTAGAGGCGGTAGCTAATGCAAGAAGTATGGACGAAATAATAAAAGAACTCGATATTAAAGTGGATGAAGAGTATATTACAAAGGTTAAGGAGGCGTTAGGAGAGAGTCTCGCAACAAGACACATCGATTACACCAGAATAAAAGAAATGGCTGAAAAAGCAAAGGAATATAGGCTTATTCCAGAGTATGTTGAGGAGTTTTTCAAAAGAGCATTTAAAAAAACTGACGGAAAATTTAGAATTAGAAAGGATGGATTTATTGCAATAGATTTGGTTACTTATGAAATAAGAAAAATAACAGAGGGAGTTGATTTTAAAAATAGATATGGTTCTATCCCGAAGTCTTATCCCAAAGCAACCTTTGATAAAGATATTGCTTTTAAAAATCCTGATACAGAGTTTATATCCTTTGGACATCCACTCTTTGAGGCTCTACTTGAATGGGTGAGTAAAAATTACTTTAGCAAATTGCAGAAAGGAGCAGTATTTGAAGACCCTTCTGGGAGATATGACGGTGTTTTGTGGTTCTTTGAGGGAGAAGTAAAAGACGGAAAAGGGCAAGTGGCAGGTAAGCGCCTTATGTCGATTTATGACGCTAGCGGAAAAGAATTGAATGAGGTCAACCCTGCGATTTTATGGGATTTTATTCCGAAAGATAATAACGAACCAACAACGGTAGATATGAGCATGAAAAGATCCCAAGGATATGTCATAGATGCTGTTGAAAACTACAAGCAAGATATAGTTGATGAAAGAAGAAGACAAGCGAAAATAAAGGAAAAATACGGGATAAAGTCTTTGGAATATTTAATAGGTGAACTTGATGCTGATCTTGCTGAATTGTATGAGAGACAAGCAGAAGGTGAAAAAGTAAATATTGTTATCAGAAATAAAGAAGATAGAAAAAGACAATATGAAGAAGCTTTGAAAACATTGCAAAAGGAAATAGAGCAGGAAGTGAGTTTGACAATCTCTATGCCAAAGTTTTTGGGTGCAGTTCTTGTAAAACCACCGATTTCCAGAGACATGATAAGTGATAAGGAGATAGAAAAAATAGGTATGGAGATTGCAATGGGATACGAAAAAAATCAAGGAAGAAAACCAGAGGATGTTTCAAAGGAGAATCTTGGATTTGACTTAAGATCAAAAGGGGATGGAGAAACAAGATATATAGAGGTTAAAGCGAGAAAGAATGAAGGTCAGGTTGCTTTGACTTGTAATGAATGGTTTAAAGCAAAGAGGTTTAAAGAGCAGTACTGGCTTTATGTGGTCGCTAACGCAATTGCCAGTCCGACACTTTACATAACCAATAATCCTGCTGAGAATTTGAATATTCAAGAAAAAGTCGAAATTGTGAGATTTATAGTTCCTGTAAAGGAATGGAAAGGGAGGGGAGTGAAAGTATGAAAATAAATATATATTCAATCAAATTTGAGGTAGGTAAATATGTTTCAATGGGATGAAAATTTAACCGAAGCACAAAAGGAAGCAGCAAGCCATAGAGGCTCACCTGCAAGGCTCCTTGCAGGACCCGGAACAGGTAAGACATTAACTATTACAAGAAGAATTCTTTGGTTAGTAACTCAACAGCATATCTCGCCAAATGAAATTCTTGCCCTTACATTTACCCGTGCAGCAGCATCGGAATTAAGGCATTATATTAACAATAGCCTCGAAACAATATCATCAGAACTTCCGAGAATTTCTACCCTACATTCTTTTGCCCTGAGACAGCTATTTAGAAATGAATTATTAAATCAGCTTCCACAACCTCTACGAATTGCAGATGATTATGAAGAACGGCAAATTATAATAGAAGAACTAAGCGATTTAATCGGTGAAGATGCGAGGAAGACTAGGGAGTTACTGAATGAGCTTTCCGCTGATTGGCAACGATTAACCCCAGATTGGGAGAGGCGTTTCCCCAACCCAAAATTTTTAGGGGCATGGAGAGAACATAGAGAGATTTATGGATATACTTTAAGATCAGAACTTGTCTACCAGCTAAAGCGAATATTAGAAGAGCAGGGAGAAACATTAGATTTGGAGGGACCCCCAAAATATGTGCTTATCGATGAATACCAAGACCTAAATGCTTGTGACCTATCAGTTATCAAATCATTAGCAGCACTAGGGAGCGAGATATATTGTGCTGGAGATGATGACCAAAGTATCTATGGTTTTAGATTCGCAAATCCTGAAGGGATAAGAAGATTTACTAATGATTACATCCCCTCTACATCATTGGGATTGGATATTTGCCAACGATGTTGTAAAGAAATACTCGATTACGGTCTTTATGTGGCAAAACAAGATATACGTCGTATTGATAAGCCAATTAAATCTAAAGACGAATCTGAACTAGTGTCATGTATTAAGATTTCTAAAACAAAATAAAGAAGCTGAGGGTATTGCGGAACTGTGTTACTGGTTAATCAATTGTCAAAACGTATCTCCTGATGAAATTCTGATTCTTTTGCGTTCTGATAAAGATAACCGTTTTTCAAATCCAATACGGGATGCTCTTACCGGAAAAGGTATTCCTGTTGGAGCGGTGTCAAATCCGCTG
>JBDRHV010000017.1:0-3459 GCA_043816465.1 bacterium
ATTCAAGATATTCTTTCTCTTTGTCCCATTGGTTATCCCATTTTTCTTTAACCACTTTATAATACGGAGGATCTGCAATTACCAAATCTATAAACTCATCTGGTAATTTTTTCATAAATTCGATACAATCACAACAATAAATTCGATTTAGCTCAGTACCCATTTTACACACCTATTATCCATTCCATCTTATTGGGTCACTTCTCTAACAATAAATGCTTTACATCTTGCTGCCACAATAGAAGACAATGAATCTCCATCCAATTCCACTCCACACTCGTGGCACTTTAATTTTCCGAATTCTTCCCGAACTATGGAAGCAAATTGTTCCAAGAATCTAATGGCAAGAGTTCCCATAGAGATTTGTCTTTCACCTTTGATAGACTTATCAATCATCTCTGCTGCTTCACCAGCACTTCTTGCTCCCTTTTTTACTAACTCTTCCAAGCCCTTTACTCTAATCTCTCGATAAGCAGTAACCTGATCTCCTAAATCCCTAGCAATTTGCCCAACATTATCTTTGTCCAAAGCATTTATAGCTGCTGCTACATAACTAATTCTATCATTTTCCCATTTGTATTTTTTAGCCCATTTGGAAACAATGATAGGACTGCAACTACGTCCAGTTATCTCAGACACCTTTTTAGCAATCTGATTATACTGAAACCCTTTTATGTATTGATCCCTTGCTAACATCAATACTGTAGCAGGATATTTTTTACCTTTGCCTTTGCTCTCTCCCAATTTTGCCATCTTTTACACAATCCTTATTTATTTGGAAATCTATTCCCCTTCTAAGTCCAAAATTATCCTCTAAACGCTTTATAGAGATATTAAAAGCTGTCTCAGAAATATCAATACCAATCCACTTCCTATTTAATTTATGGGCTGCTATCATAGTTGTCCCACAACCACAAAATGGATCAAGAACTAAATCATTCTCATTACTAGATGCTTTGATAATGCGTTCAAGAAGTTCTTCTGGTTTCTGTGTGGGATAACCGACTCTCTCCTTGCCCATCGCATTTATCATATCAATATCAGTCCAAACATTTTCTATCGGTCTACCTTTTAGTTCCCACTCGTATTGTTTAAACTCAGGATATTTGCTTCTAGCACCAAACCTAGCTTTACCTTCCTGCATAAGCTTGTCCAATCTTTCCTCAGAGTATGTTGCCATGACATTCCATCTGTACCTGCCATGTTCGTCTTGATACTTGAATCTGGAAAGATAATCCTCACCATAAGACGTGTATTGAATATTAAATCTATATTTAGCGGTTTTGGAGTAGAAGAATATGCTGTCTGTGTTTAGGGAGAATTTCCTAGAGATTGCCTTGACAGTATTTGTTCTTCTCCTCCAGATTATTTCATTTCTGAAGTTCTCCTCGCCAAATACCTCATCCATAACCATCTTTAGATAGTGGGAAGTTCTCCAGTCACAATGTAGGTAGATGCTGCCAGTATTCATCAACACCTTGTGGCAAGCCTGAAGCCTTTCCATCATATAATGTAGGTAAGATGCAAATGCAGCACGCTCTTTACTTGGGCGGGCAATGTGCTTTATCCACTCAGGAATATCCTTGTTAGCAAGTCCCTTTTCTGCCCAAAACTTTTTTGAATCTTCAAAAGAGGCCTCACACCCCCTTCTCCCCTTCAATACCCTTCCCACAAAAAATGGAGGATCCAAATAAATCAAATCCACAGAATTCAGAGCAATTTCCTCTCTCAATGCAAAAAGACAATCACCCTTAATAACACAATTCAACATTTATTATCCCTTAATTCTATTGTCATTTTGACAATCCTTATGGATTTCCCACCACTTTTTATAGACCTCTATCTCCTTTTCCCATGTATCCAAAATTCTAAATTTAGAGTCACCGACACAAAAGGTTTCAAAGCATTCTTTCTCTTCAATATTCATTTCCTCTCATCCATCTCTTTGTGAACTACTCTCCCACATTTTCTCTTTTCACTCTCCTACAAAAAATAACATCTGTCATCCAATATTTCCTCCTTGGGGAAATCTAGAAAAATCCATATGCCCACTTATAATCTTATCTGAGCGACATTTACATTCAGCAAGTCTATACTTTGTTTCTAGCAGCCTACTCTCTATGATTCTGCTTCGAATACCCACTCCATTACGGAAACAAATTCCTGTATAAGCATCATCATCTCCTAGAGGAATATAAAACTTATGATACTGTATAACTTTATCGAATGGAATCTTCCTCCACCACGCACATCTATCATCATTGCACCAAACTACCCTAGAGCAATTAAGAATAAACTCTTCACAATCCTCACAATTATTATAATCACCTTCTTCATTAGCTTGATAAATAACGCATTCACAGTCATTCACCCAACATTTCATTTTCTACTCCCCTTTCTTTTTCATATAACTTATTATATCCGCAATTCTTTTCAGTGAAGAAGCTCGCAGAATACCATATTTATCACACACAATATCCACATTTCCTTTTCTCCAAAAACCTTCTGGACAATGAACTATTGCCTTATGTCTGAATAATCCTAACTCAAGCAACGTGATTGGAGACTTGGTATCTGGCTCAAAGTGAAAAACTACCGCATCCGCATTCTCTTGAGCCTCTAGTTCCCATTCCACTTGCTCTCGGAATTGTTCATTATCAATAGACTGCTCCCATGAACTATCCCAATCATCTCTTCTTGGATTTAGAATAGTAAATTCTGGAAGGTCCTTTACAAACTTCTCTTGCCAATTTTTGGCTTCCCCCATTTCTATACTCCCAGCAAGAAATATCCAGGGTCTTGGTTGATCTTCATAATTGTTTGGTGCTTTTATTTCCATCGATCCTCCCTTTGCAAACATGATTTACTTCGCACATAATCTTATTGCAATGAGCTCCTTTAGTAGTCCAAAACTTAACATGATCTCTTGATCCCTCGCAAATAATGTGCTTTTCTACCTTTTCATCGCAAAGAGGACAATTAACAAAAAATTCTTTTGCTTTTCTCCTTTTTTCCAATCTTTTATCTAATAATGGGTCAAAAAAGTTTCTCATTTTGATCTCCTTTCGCAGCGATCCTTGTCTGTTACCGTATAGGTTTCGCATCTCATAGCCATGTCTCTCTTGAACTCCCCCAAAATCCTAACTACACTGTGCCATTCAACCTCTATACCAAAATCAGCCCAACACGTACTTTCCCCAAAATACTCATTCCATTTCCTGCCTAACTTGGTCTTGCACTCTTCGCAGACAGAAGAGTGATGACTCCCTTTCCGGTCATTACCCCACCATGTTGCTTTCCCATCCTCATACCCGCATAGTTTATCGCATACAGCACAGGTATCATAGTCTTGTGACATTGCAAACTCACCTCTTTTCTCATATTAAACACTTATCATCTCTACATTCAGATAACTCTTGATACGGAGCTTCTTCCTTTCCTTGTCTATACACAGTTACC
>JBDRHV010000018.1:0-4736 GCA_043816465.1 bacterium
CAAAGTGATATTTTCATCTCCAAAGCAAAGAGGTTTAAGAGAAACAGAGACAATCTTGTTGCCATTACACACTCTCAATAGGTTATTCCTAACCAAAGAAAGAATACGTTCATCACAATCGTGACTGGTATAATATACTAAACCCTTCACTATGAAAGCCTCTTGTAGATCAAATGTTCATATCTATGTTGATTCTTAACTAACCACTCTGGTCCGGATATCTCTTCAATAGTGAGTTCGACTGAACCTCGATTGTACGGATCTAACAGTTTATTTCTGTTCTCTTCAATCCTTTCTTTTACGCCAGGAGTATTAAGTTCCTGATGGGAGAAGGACTCAATCTTATAGATAATATCCTCCACAGTCCCTATGGTTGAAAAATGCCATCCCCTATGGCCATTTGAAGGCATTCTTTTCCTACTCCTTCTCATCCCATACATAGTGAGGATGTTCTTTCTCTTCAATGCTACCGTACCCTCCAGGAATAGTCCCCTGTGAAGGTATTCAAGTAGTAATAGTAAAGTTTTTGTTTGAAAACACCTTCCTGCCCTTGATAGTCCTTCAAATCAGGAATCTCGTCTGTATCCGACAACAGCACGGTTGTTTCCGGATCAACATCTTGAACCCCATTCATCAAAACTTCCCTTTGGTAATTCTCCAATGCCCAAAAATCTTTTCCAATGACTCTTTTGTAATCAGTAGCAATCAAATGTGTGATATTAAAATCCTTGAACCTATCCTTGTTTTCTTCAAAGTAAAGAGGTTTCGGTTTGCCCATATGTGTCACGGGGCACTCGCAAAGTACGAACCTCTCGATATAAGGGACAAGAGAGTTTAACCTTATTTCCAGCAAATCCAAATCATTGGAAAACAGGAAAAGATCAATCATTGTTTCACCGCAAACCAACTTGGATATTGATCTGTTGTAACATGCAACAACCAATCGGTTCCTTTAAAAAACCTGTCCACAGCTAAAACGACCTGCACACAAGGATGTTCCTCTGAAGAAAAGTAATCATGTCCGGATATGATCCCATTACTCCTTACTTTCTTTAACCAACAAGAAATATCATTGTAAACATTCATCTCATCATGGAGACCATCAATATAAACAAAGTTCAAAGACTCGTCGTTTATATCAGATAAGGCATCCATGCTGCATTTCCTCACATGTTCAACATCGTATTTCCTCAATCTCCGTTTTGCTTCGATAAATATCTTGTCTTGTTTTCTTTGATCATCACACTCTACATATGGACTGTATGGATCGATGCAATATAATTTTAATCCGGAGTTACTCCTCAACAACACCTTCGCAAATAAACCTCGTCGTGTCCCTATCTCCGCGCCTATTTTGAATCCAAGGTCGGAAAATAATTCTGCAAGAGTCTCTCTGGAACCACTGACCCTTATTGGATAAGTGTCTCCTTTCTCTTTTTGAAACTTCTGGTAAATCAAATCATAAGTCCCCATAACCACATCCTTTCTACTTCTCGTATATCTGTAAATCACCTCGCATCTGCCTCATAGAGATCCATTTTCTAAAAGACAACTCCAGGATTTTGAACTCCGACCTGGACAGCCAGTCAGTATCTATGACTGATCCTCCAGTTCCGTCCTTTGATACCTGATAGAATTGACTGTAATCTTCCTTGTATATCTTCCTTACACCAAAAGATTTAGGATGATCACTTACTGCTGTTCCAGGATATGGTATAAAATTCGACACAAAATACTGGTCTGGATCAGCCACCTCAATAAATTGTTTTGTCTCTTCAATAGTCTCTGCCGTTTCTCCCGGAAATCCAATGATAAAAAATGCCCTGGACGTTATCCCATACTTCTTGGCCCATTGGATAACATTGTAATTATCTTCTACAGTGACCTTCTTTCCCATCTTGTTAAGTATAGATTGCGACCCACTTTCAATTCCCCACGCTATCTGAACACAACCCGATTCCGCAAGTTTAGAATATACTTCCTCTGTGTCAATACCTGCCCGACCCATACACCGAAACTTAATACCCAATGGATTTAGTAATTCTAACATCTTGGAAAGACGTTTAAAATCAAGAGTAAATATATCATCTTGGAAGTTTATTCGATCAATCCCAAACTCATCCTTCATTCTTTTGACATGAGAATATACGACTTCAGGAGAAGCGGAACTGACCCTGAGTCCGTGCATTTTTGCAAGACCACAGAAAAAACACTTGAATGGACAACCACGAGAAGTAATGTAAGGCAACGATGGCCTCCCATCAATCGTCCTGTGATAAGAAGAAACGTCCACCATATCATATGCCGGAAATACGAAGGTATCTTTGCACTCACCTCCAGCTACTATCCTATTTACATCTTCTCCCCGAATGATTTTCAACATCGCCACTTCCCCATACCCGACCACTACATGATCCGCATATGGAAGGTCTCCAGGACAGGCCGTTGGATGCGCTCCCCCAACAACTATTTTGCAATCTGGGTTTACCCCTTTACATTTCATGACAATATCAATAGTTGTCTGCAAAGAAGAAATATAAACAGTTAAACCATAGATGTCCGCATAGGGAATATCGTAATTTTCTTCCCCTGATAAATCTGTGATGACCACATCCACATCATTTTGACGTAAATGCTCCGCTATGTAAAGCAGTCCCATGGGAGGATCCAATCTGTCATCGGTACTATTATGATGCGGTGGATGAATAAGGCAAACTTTCATTCCTTTATCTCCAAGAACTCAGGACGACCCCTTGTGTAATCACATCGATGTCGAAGTCGTCCATATCCATGATCTCTCATCCATTTTATTCCTCTGTTCAAATCATTTTCATTGTCAATACTGTTCTTACAGGATGTACTGGTAAAATGGATGATGGGGGAACTTAACGCGATTGCCACCTTCCATCCGTCCCGATACAAATTGATAAAAACAAAATCATCCCCATAAAATAGTTTCAGTTCATTTGGAACCAAAGTATAAGAGGAGCGTCGAAATGTACAATCCCATCCCTGACCAAAACTATTACTCAAGATGACATAATTCAAAGGCGTAACTTTCTGGTAATCGGAATGATTAGTCGAATGAATGACACATCCAACAGTAGGCTCCAATCTAAAAATATCCATTGTGTCCTTAACAAAGTTAGAGGGCAACCGAATGTCATTATTCAAGAAGCAAAGGAACTCCCCCGTGGTCTGTTCATAGAAAGAATTCCACAGTCTATACACATCGACATTTCTCGTATTCATTATCACTTCAATATGTTTTTCTGTCCCCAAAGAAGACAAGTATTCTCTTGTTCCTTCCTCTGTAGACCCCTGATCCACCAAACGCAATTTATACAAACCAGTCTGGCGAGATAGGTCGTTTACCACATTTTTTGTAAACGAAAGTCTATTTATATTTACCACTTGTATATCCATCAATGATCCCTCTTTCTACAGATACGAGTCCCTCTGCCGGCATATCTAAGATCGTCGAATGTAAATGTATCAAATTCCGCGCTACAATCAAAAGAACGGAGATACCGTTGGAGATAGTTATCAATAATCAAGTAGCCTCCTTTTTTCAGAAGTGGAGAAACCGCTTCCAATACTATCCGACGACTTTTATACTCATTCCCTGTACTCCCATGATCCACCAATATCGCATCATAATATTCCTTGGGTTCTTCCTGAATAATAGCCATCATTTTCGGATGGTCTGCCAGAAAAAAGGTTACATTGGACGGAACAGGCAACACATTTCTGACTCTATCTATCCACTGTTGATTCCCATCAAGAGATTTTACGGAATGACAATGTTGGGAGAAGAAAACAGTAGACCCACCACTACCAAACTCTAATACATTCATCTCCAAAGTAAGTATCTCCTCTAATGTCATGATAGCCCCATATGATAACCACGGATACCCTATCTCTACAGTAAGTCTCCCCTTGAGATAGTCTACCCTACTGGGTAGACTTGAAATTATAGTTTTCATCGACCTCTCCTTTGAATTTATTATACATTTCCCTATCAAAATGTATGTTATGGCTTGTTGGGTAATACCTTTCTTTTGTTCCAAACAACAAAGCTCCTGATGCCAATTTGTACAAATCATTCCCGGTATCTTCATATAATTGAACCAGTCTTCGGCCGGTCCCACCCCTTCCATGTTTAACCCCAGTGGCATAAAACCTTCTGAATACCTGAAATTCATCAGGTTCAGAAAAGTGGGTGCCAATAGTAACTCCTTCTCTTATAGGTGTCTTTCTAATCCACCCATCCCTCCTGAGTTTTTTAGCAGAGTATTCGTCATCATTGAGCATGTTTGGATATCTCACCAGTTGAAATGCAACCTTTGAAAAAACGCCACAACCGCAAATAGGGGATTGAAGAAATTCATCGAAAAGACCATAACTGTACATAAAAATATCGGGTTCTTCTACCATGTGAAACAAAGCAACTTCAATTGCATTGCTATACAAAATCATATCCCCATCGATCTTCATTATCCACTCGTCAACTGATTCCTTAATTCCCTGGTTGAAAGCTATATGTTCGGGAGAAATATTATCAATATGTACTACATGAGCAAATGGTACTGTTTGATTATATACAGCTTGTAAACACCGTTCTAATTGAGGCTCTCCTGCCGAAACAATCAATGCTCCAATAGATTTCATTCGTGCACCATCCTATCCCACAACTCCTGTGCCGAACCCCAGCCATCTAATGATTTCTCGATATG
>JBDRHV010000019.1:0-3973 GCA_043816465.1 bacterium
TCCTTTAAGAAGGTCATTTAACTTCTTGATAATAACTTCTTCTTTTGCAAACCATCCTGAATTGACATTAAGTAATCTTATTAGATCTGCTCGAATAGTCTTATTCTTCAAATCTTTAGTGAATATAAGTCTAAAATCAGATGTTTTGGTTGCTGTGCGTCTGGCAATCAGCGGGTAGTATTTTCCACAAACTACTAAGATTCGATATGAGAAATCATCTTGAAGGAATTTCCATCCAAATTCAGATTTATGATTTATGACATTCTCAAGAGTCTTTCTTCTATCCAAAACAATCTTTGGATCACTGCCATATTTCTCTAACAGAAAGTCGTAGTAGTCTTTCTCTCGTGATATGATTTTCATTTGACTACATCCTTCTAAATGATGTAATTAAAAGTGGATGGACAACCTACAGCAATCACCAGCAGTTGTCGGCAGATGTCTTAACGAGAGGGCATTAATCTCCCGGGTGGTTTCCCCTGTCTTTCAACAGCATCCACTTAAAAAAAATGATGAGCACGTGGTGGTCTTTGAACTATTAACAGACCACCATCCTGAACAGCGTTTTGGATGTATCTTTAATATTGTTCGTTGTAGCCTCTACCCCATACAGGCTCGTAAAGTGAAATGGTCTCTGTGTGTAGTAACGTATAAAACTAGATGGAATACTTCTGTCAGCGCTAGCTAATGGGGTATCTGATATAAATCTCATTGAGTCTAATTTATGATTTAACTGTTCAGAAATAGTCTCGTTTTGATGAATTATAATTCTCCCTTCTCTCTTAAGAACAGATCGAGAGTTTATTATTTTTCTTCTTTCTTTATCCTCCATAGCGTAACATTTGACGCAAAGGAAGGTCTTGCCAGGTATTGTTGGATAGAAATCTTCCTTACAGCATCGACATTTATGAAGAGAAAGAAATGTCTTTTGCTTCTTTTTTAATTCGGATTGAGTTAATTTATCCATTAAGAGAATGCCTCAACCTAGCCCATAAGTTTTTACTTTTAAACTCTCTGGTTTTGATGGAGATAGTATTAGTGTCATATTATTCTCCTTAATTCAAGAAAATTCTCCCAAAATACAATCCCAAGTTCCCTTGCCATGTTTGATGCAATGACGATCATCGATTTGATGTCGCAGAAGGCCTTTTGGACCCCTTACTGCATAGTTCTCTCTTAGGAATTGCGCTTCTGATTCGTAGTATGGATTGCCTGTAAGATTTACTTTCTCCCAAGATCTTTCTGTGATGATCTCTTTCATCTCACTGGGAGGTATGCACTCGTCATATTCATCTAGAATAACAGACTCAGGAAGATTCCACACTTTCTCCCAGTCTTCAAGATCGTTGATGCCTTCTTCTGGAACAACATGAAGAGAGAAACACCAGCCACCAGAACTCTTACCAATGTGAATTCTTTCATCACTTCTCCCACAATAAGAATCTTTCATCAAGTAGTAGTTAGTCCCCATTATTTTTCCTCCGCGTTTGGAATAGTCCTCTTCCCTCTTTATATTTAGTGATAATGCTCATTGCTCGTAGACAAGCATCATTCCAAACATAGTCTTCTGGCGCTTTAGGGATTAAAACTCGTCCAGCATTAATTTCAGTGAGCATTCCTTCAAAATCATCTTTTTCAGGATTCATTTTATCATTTCCTTTCTAAATTCTTCTTCTGATATTGCCATTATCCCCAATTTCTGGGCCGCTAAGTTTTTATTACTTCCTGATCCTGGATCATCTGTAATCAAATATTTTACATCCCTTGATACAGACCCAATGACTTCAATCCCATGGAGCGCAAATTCTTCTGTCAATTCTTTTCTTCCTTTTGAAAGTTTGCCTGTAATTACTATTTTTATTATATCCTTGTTTAGAACTTTTTCGATGAATCCTTGTCTTTCTTTTATGATGTTGTAGATTTGATACATCATATTATAGTTATCTTCCAGAGATTTTACTGCTGGTTTAGCAATGGTTCTACTAAATTTCCAATTTTCTAAGATAGGTTTGTTGTCAAAAGCAAAGAAAATTTCTAATCCGTGTTCTTTTGATATCATTTTTGAAACAGTTGTTCCTATTGCTGCAAACCCAAATGCAGCAAGAAAGATATCAGGATCAATTGGGTCATCATAAAGTTTTTGATAAAGTTCTATAAGCATATTTTGTGCATGGTGTGTTGGGAAATACTGTCGTATTTGGACCACCCAATCTTTTCCACTCGCGGTATAAATGTCTAAGACGCTTTTCCATTCCATTGCCTTAAGAAAAGGAATCAGGATGCTTTCTCCTAATGAATCAATTCTTGCTATTGTGTTGCACCAATGAAGCAAATTTGCTTCTACTTTGGATGGACAATTTTCATTAGGGCAGAATAAATGTACACCTTTCCATTCTACTAAAGAGTCACAGGTTGGACAAGCTACTGGTATATATGTTTCTCCCCGAGTGAGTATTTCTTTGATATATGGTATTACTTCACCACTCCGGTGAACAATTATTTTTGCTCCTGTTCCAATTGCATTATCTAAAACCCACCTGGCATTGAATCCAGAGCATTTTACTAAGTTGGCTCCAGACAATTTTACTGTGTTGAAATGAACAACCGGAATGAGATTGCCTAATCTTGATCCTTCCCAAGTAACACCTGTAACGGTTGTTTCGGCAGTTTCAGCTACAAACTTATAGGCAATTTCTTCGAGAGTTTTATTATCTGTGAGAACAAGGCCATCAGAAGGGAAGTCGGGATCAAATTTACCTTTTAATTCTTCCAGAGTTTCGCTGCGTTCTTGTAGATAATCCCACTCTGTTGTAGTAAACTTGTTGCTTTTCAACCATTTTAGGATATCAACTTTTGTTTTTGGAATGTTCTCGTTATCCCCATACACATTATACGTGAGAAAAGTAAGCCTCTTGATTTCATCTTCTGTTGGCTCATCTTTATTGATAATGCCAAGAGAGGTATTTCTTGGGCTCGCGGCATCTGGATAGAATTCATCAAAGATGCTTTGTTTCATTATTATTTCGCCACGGATAGCTATATTTGGTAAGAGAACATTAGAAGGAACAAGATATTTCAATTTACTTGTACAATCTATGCCAAACTTACCTGATCCACGAGTGATGGCTTTGTCAAATTTTCCAGTACTGTCGTAGTAGCAAACAATACTGCCTCCATCAATTTTCGATGTGATAATATATTGTTTTCCTTTTCGAGTAGAGAAATATTTTTCAGCAGTACCTTGGTTGATTTTGGCAAGAGATCCAACTTTTAGATACTTATGTGGGATCTTTTCTCCGGCAGTATCTTTTTCTGGAGAGTAACCATAAGATATTTGTTGTAATAGCTCATCTCCTGGTGATAGCTCCTCTAATTGTAGAATCATAGTATCAAATTCTACATCACTGATGGTAGGATTACCCTCATAGTATGATTGAGAATATTCTTTAATTTTATTTCTTAATTCATTGAGTTGCATATTTATCTCCTATTAGCTCTGAAGTTTTGCTGCTGTTTCTTTTCTTTGATTTAAAAAATTGTCTAACATCCCATCTCGCATTAGCTTTGCACTTTCTGCCGCCTGGACACTTCTTATTGCCCATGCAGCCGCTTCAAGAGAGGCTATTTTTTCGTCTAAATTAAGGTTCGGATTTAGAGCAGCTAAGATTTTACCTGCTTCGGCGTTTATTTTTGCAATGTCCATTTTTCTCTCCTTAAGACAGTAATTTTTCAATAACAGTTAATCCTTCTTGACCGTATTTAATTGTTACAATGTCTTTTGCTGATTGACCATCGGGAGTACATAAAAATTGTTCATCGAATTTTACAATGTCGAATCCAGTTAGCATATTGAAATATGACATGAATCTAATACTGAAAATTCTTTCAAAATCTTTTCTATAGAGAACCGCTTTCTTTTTATTTTCTAATCCTATAGTATATATCATATTCCAACCTCCTTTCTCAATTTAAT
>JBDRHV010000020.1:0-2882 GCA_043816465.1 bacterium
CGTAAATTTAATCCTCTAGAACACATAGAGAACCAACTTCCCCTGATATTCCCCATGAATGTCCTAATGTGGACCGTTCTAACGGGTGAACTGTTGAAAGTAATATGAGATCTCTATGGCTAGATGAACTACCTGCAGACCGGGGCTATGAGGGTTGTGGATTTTTCATGGTTTGGATAAGTTACTCCCCCTCAACCCAGCCAGCTTCTTCTTTGCATCGTCAACTTCAGGGAGTCCGGGATCGGTGTCTTTCCAGAGGTCGAGGAATTTTTCGTAGTGCTCTATGGCTTTTTGGCACCTCAGCGAAGAAAAGCTGAATCTGGCTAAAAATACTTTGTTGCACTTAAAATTGCTGATGGCTTCAATTTTAATGTCTGATCTATTTCAGCATAACTTAGATAGCCGCAGTTCTCACATAATTCGAAATCTTTGTAAAACCTGCAACATTTATACTCACCATCTTTATCAAAAACACGACAGATGTCTAGAGGTCTCTTCCAGTCATTTTTTAATGCTGATTTTAAGCCTGCACGTGAATTCAATATTTTGTATTTCCTCTTATAATCCAATAATTTGAGTATAATTTTATCTCTTTCATCAGGATCTATATATAGATCGTCATGTCCATAATATGGTGTATGAAAATAAAAGAATATGCCTTGTATCTGGTCTATTTTACTGATATGCTCGCAAAATTCTTCTATTTCATCTTTGTTAGAATTGTTTATTGTATGATTTATGAACATAGAAGGATGTACTGATTCACGAACATTTTCCATGATTCTGTCAAATGTTTTTCCACGCAATGCATCATGAGTCTCCTTAAGCCCATCCACACTGATGAAAACAGTGTCAGCTGATGTCTCTATCGGAATTGTTCCATTTGTATAGATTACAACTGTCAAGAATCCAATATTGTGAGCATGTTCAACAATATCTTCAATACCAGATTTCCCATCATTCCAGATAAATGGTTCTCCACCTTCAAGATAAACTGAACGACCACCTTCTTTGTAGAATGATTCAAGAATATGCACTGTTTCTTCAAAACTTAGATCCTTTGTCTCAAGGTCGGTTACCCTGCAATGCTGGCAACGCAGATTGCATCTGTTAGTTAAAGCTAATCCAGCAATGAGAGGGGTCTTTTTTTTGAAGATTTGATTGTCAATTACATATTTGATTCCATACATCATTTGTTTCATTTTAAATCTTTTTCATGCTGTTTCTTACAGAATCACTTTTTCCGGCCATGGATATTGCTTTGATGTTCCCCACAATTTGCTAATATAATCGATTGAAAATATGTCCTCAAGAGCATGTAGCCAATATGCTCCTCTATCTGTAAGGACTATGTGGTCTCCATCATCCTTTGATAATCCAAGAAAAGACAACTTTTTCATGTATTTACCATAGACATCATCAAACTCTTTCCCAAACCTCTTCTTGAAATCACTTCTCTTGAATTGGGTCTCATAGATTCTCCAGTAAAGCCATCCTGCCATCTGCATATTCTCTTGAAGTTCGACTGATAATGCTACTGGCATTCTTTCATTCTCAACTGCATTAATATATTCAGAAACATTAAATGTGTTGAGATAAAAAATATCCTTTAGATAAGTACTACTACTAGCACCAAGGCCAAAATAGAGAGGTATTGTCACAGAACAATATTTCGAAACTCCTTGTCTAGTGAATGCCCATACAGAGGATCTTTTAAAGCCTGCCCCATAGAATATATCCTCAAGAATTTTAAGCATTTTCCTCCTTTTCAGTATTGTAGATATATTGTAATGGCTCTTATCAGAATTTCCTCCCATCTTGGTATACGGGAATCTAAAAAGTGGATAAGCTGCAACTTGATCAACACCCAAATCAACCAAAGCTTGACCTGCCTGCTCTACCTCTTTATACGTCTGGTTTGGCAATGCAAAAACAAGGTCTGCATTGACACATTCAAAATCCATACTAACAGCACGTTCAACAGCTGCTTTTGCTTCATCTACAGTGTATGGTCTGCTTAATGTCCTTAAGTGTTTGTCTTGTAATGATTCAACTCCTGTGCTGAGATACTTAACACCCATATCCTTGATGGCTTTGAGATTATCTGATGTCAAATGGTTAGGATGACTTTCCATATGTATATCACACTGCATATTGAATTTTTCATAGATATACATAAGCATTGTAGATGGTCGTGTTAAATTGAGCCAATTATGGTCGTTTAAAAGTGAGCCACTTTGGGTATGGAGATGCTGGGAAAAAGATTTATAATATGATTTTTTATCCCAGTATAAGAGAGGTGATCAATTTGAAAAAAAGGAGACCATTTTGGACTTACTGCTTTTGGAAAGGAGAGGGTTTTCTCAGCGGCAAATAGCGAAAAAGCTGGGAATCAGCCGGAACACGGTTAAGAAGTTTATAGAGAACCGCGGGGATCCGGAGGAGAGAAAAACCATTCAAAGGAAGAGTCTGCTGGATCCCTATCAGGGCAACATCGCGTATTGGCTGGATGACGATCTTGAATATAGGGCCACCTGGATTTACGACCGGCTCGCCAATATGGGTTTTACCGGGAGCTATGAGATTGTAAAGAGAAAAGTGCATGAGATCAAGGCCGAGAAGCAGAGAGTGGCCTACATGCGCTTTGAGACAGAACCGGGCTTTCAGGCGCAGGTGGACTTTGGAGAATTCCAGGTTGAAAATCTTGACGGTACCATCCGGAAACTCTACCTGTTCTCTATGATACTCGGCTATTCCCGCAAGATTTACGGAGAGCTTATTGATCACTGTGACCTTCCGACTTTTCTCGATTGCCACATCAATGCCTTTGAGTATTTTGGCGGTGTTCCTGACGAGATTCTATACGACAGAATGAAAAACGT
>JBDRHV010000021.1:0-11592 GCA_043816465.1 bacterium
GCCGATGATGAAGAAGTTGGAATAGTAGCTGCCATATGGGGAAATATTCTTTTCCATAATAATGAGAACTATCTTGATGATATGGATGTATGGGTTGATCCAGAGTATCGTGGTGGGGGTCTTGCAAAAAACCTGATGAAACATCTATTTAAGACCGCATTAAAGAGGTACAAAATTACATTTGTTCAAGCGTTGGCTGATGACGAGCGCAAATTTCCTATGAATTATTACAGACGAATTGGTTTTAAGGATTGTAACTGGGTTAATATGGTAGGAGATCCCAAGGAAATTATTAAAAACCTAAAGTGACAACACCGGATCCCGGTCGATTTTCGAGATTCTCTTTCCTTTTAATACCGCTTTTGAACCGTTTTTTACATTGAAAAACGCCGCTACACCAATCATTGCGCCGTTGTCCGTGAACATCCTTTCGGAGTAGGGTTGGAAGACTTTTATTCCATATTTGTTCATCGATTTCCTGATTCCTCTCCTGATCTCTACGTTCGACAGGACGCCGCCTCCAAGAAGTACTGACTTGGGGTGATATTTATCGACCGCATGTTCCAGCTTTATTACTAAGGATTTCGTGACGGTCCTGACAAAGTCTGAACAGAAATCATAGACCCACTCTGATTGTTTCTTTCTTGTTTTCTTTGTCTTTTCGAGCAGATATAGACATGCTGTTTTAAGACCGGAATAACTGAAATTTAGATTTCCAGATCTTTCCATTGGGATAGGCAGGTCAAAACTTCCAGTCATACCCTTCTTTGCAAATTCTGAAATAATTGGACCACCTGGATATCCAAGATCAAGCATCTTTGCTACCTTATCGAATGCCTCTCCTGCAGCATCATCAAGCGTTTCCCCGATTTTTTTATACTTCCCGAAATCTTTCATTAGTATGAGTTCTGTGTGACCTCCAGAGACCAGGAGACCGATTGCTGGGAGATCGTTTTTCCTTGGGATGGTGTTTGTTTTTTTCTGATTCAATGCAAATGAAGAGAGTAGATGGCCTTCCATATGGTTTACCGGTACAAACGGTTTGTTGTTCTCAATTGCCAGCTCCTGTGCCTTTTTTAGACCCACCTCGAGAGCTATAGCTAGTCCAGGTCCGTATGTTGCAGCAAAACAGTCAATCTTACTTATATCAGTTTTTGCTCTTTTTAGAGCTTCTTTTATAGCCTTATCGATATTTTCTTTATGAGCTCTTCTGGATATATCAGGCACAACACCTCCCCACTTCTTATGAAGCTCTACCTGAGAGGAGACGACATTGGAGATCACTTTGTTGTTTTCACAGACGGCAACAGATGTCTCGTCACAAGATGTATCAATAGCAAGAATTTTCATACTGAGTGATTTTATCTAAATAGGAAAGGGAATACTACTTTATAACGCGCTCAACTTTTGATGTGTACCATTGTCATCCTTATCCAAAAGGTTGAGATACTTTTCGGTTGTGGAGAGTCTCTTGTGACCTACAAGTTTCGAGACGGTTACTAGACTTACTCCGTTTGCTAGGTGATGAGCAATAAATGTGTTCCTTAAATCGTTAACCTTGGCATCCTTGATTCCCGCCTTCTCAAAGGCTCTTTGAATAGAGGTTCTAATATTTCTCACAAGTAACGGGTTACCAGTCTTTGTAACAAATATGTTATTTGTATCAGATTTAGGTCTAATTTTGAGGTATTCATTTATAGCATTTAGTGCAGATGCATTGAGTGGAACTTTCCTGCTTGAGTGACTTCCAAACTCACAAATGTTGATATATTTTACTTTTCCATCTGAAGTTGTCTTGATATCTTCTGTGGTAAGTCTTGTCAATTCTCCAATCCTAATTCCAGTCTGAAGTAAGATCTCTACGATAGAGTAGAGTCTTGTATCAGCTCTTGCAACGTCTCTTAATGCTCGATATTCCATCTCAGAAAGTACTCTTGGAGGCTTTGTCTCAAATTTTGGATGTGATAATTTCTCGGCAATATTGTCGGTGATGACCTTCCTTGCGAGCATGTCTTTGAAAAATGTTCTAATACTATTTATCTTTCTAGATACGCTTTTAGGGGTATATTCTTTCTTCTCCAAACCCTGAGTGAAGCTAGTAAGATCTTCCAGCTTAATGCTTGTAGGATCAGAGATTCCTCTTCCTTTTAGAAACTCAGAAAGTTGCTCTATATCTTTGCCATAAGCAATAACGGTAGAAGCAGACCTTCCCTTGTCCTCCAAGGTTTTTATAAATTTTTCTCGCATCTCTTGAACAGTTGCCATGTCAAACGTGTCAATATAAATGTAATATAGCAGTGTTCTAGAATTATATCAGCTTAGTTAATATGGGTCAATAAAATTAGACTATAGGAGGAATTGGGGTATAATAATCTAGCTTTCTACTTATCATTGTGCTTATAATGAATACAACTGCCCATGAGAAATAAAAGAAATACACAAGACAGAAGAACATTCGGTTTCGGCCACCTGTTCAAGTTCATGATTTTCCTCATTTCTGCTGGTTTTTCAGGCTTATTATTTGTCAACTCAGCAAGATCCATAATGACGGCTTATAACAGAAGTCTATTACTGCAACAGGCAGAGAGTGAGGTAAATGAATTGAGGATAGAGAATCTTGAGCTTACCGAAGAAAAAGATAAAATGGTTGCAGAGTCATATGTGGAAGCAGAGGCTAGAGATAGGATTACCTACACGAAGAAGGGAGAGAAGATTGTGGTGCTTCCTAATACTGGTGAGGAAGTTGTGTTGGGGGAGGAAGATATAGTTGAGGAGGAAGATGATGGTCCCAAAGGATGGAATCGCTGGTGGGAGATTGTAAAAAATGGGGTTTAGGTTTGATATTTTTTCCTTTTTGTAGTACACTTTTTGCCACTGAACGCGGGGTGGAGCAGAGGCAGCTCGTCAGGCTCATAACCTGAAGGTCGCTCGTTCGAATCGAGCCCCCGCAACCAATGAACCACGTTGGGTTCATGGCGGGCCATTTTGCTGTTTTAATGGGGGAGTTTGATAGTTTATCCTACGAAATGTAACGTAGTAGGAAGCCCCCGCAACCAATGAACCACGTTGGGTTCATGGCAGGCCACACTTTTGAATTGTTATTCGAAATAAATTGGGAGATCCTAACGAACAATCTCCTGCCCCAAGTGAAACACTAACCATTCCATATGATTTTTTGGGTGCGTCAACTAAAATAGCCTCAGAAAGAGTATCCTCTTTCAATGATGGAGCAGTGGTTTCCTGTTTGGACCTAAGTTGGGCTGTCCTTGAGGAATTATACGAAGATGATCCGATATTGGATCAATGTTATGGAAAATGCGATTTGGTTATAATTACCAATAATCTAGAGGAAGATAATTCGAATGTGGTTGCTGAGAGATTGAAGAAGATTGAGATGTTTCTTAAAGTTGGAGGTATGATTTGCTCTTTTAGTCTTAATGATCTTCCTCAGGAATATTATGACAGATTGCACAAAAATGGTTGGCTTACACTTCTTATTAATGCATGTCCAAATGGTGATGGAAACCAAAACTGCAGAGCTTATCTTTCTAGGAGATTTAGAGATTAAATTTTTATTTTTTATCCAATGTCTTTATTTAATAAGCCTCCAACAGTGGAAGTTATTGATCCCAACCAGGTTGATGATAAGTTCGAGGCTATAGAGTATCCATCGGAAGATGTTGAAATGGTGTTTGAACTTCTTGCACCATTTGCCTCTGATAAATATTCAAGTGAACAGATTCTAAAAATTGATGATTGTGGGTGTTTTGAGCGTATTTGGTGGACCGTCTTGAAAGAGAGGGATGGGCTTTCAAAGTCGGACTATTATAAAGAGGAAGAACAAGAGGACAATGTAGTAAGTTTAATTCCAAAGAAGATCATATTAGTTACTGGAGAACAAGATGAATACGGAAGGTTGTATGTGTGCGAGTTTCAAAAAGATATTGAAGGAATGATAAGAAACGTGAACTTTGGAACGATTCGAAATAGTAATGATATGGATATTAATTACTTATTCAAGATCAGTCCAAGTACTTGGTTCAAAGAAGAAGGATGGTGGGAATTTTCCAGATGGTATGATACTCCAATCGGTCAATTAAATGCAGATCGTTCGTCAGGAACAATCGATGTAAAAATGCCAAGTGAAGATGGAGAGTAATAGTCAGGATCAGTCCTACCTAGAAAAACACTATGAGAGTGGAGGAGAAGACAGGCCCGATAGGATAACAATTCCTTCAGACGCGTGGAGTGAGGAACCTGAGAGAATAGATGAGCAGCCCCTCCATATGAAGGCTATAGAAACCAGTCTGAGCATAATTAAGGGTCAGGTTTCAACCGAATTTTTCAAAGAATATCTTAAGAAGTATTATGATGTTGTTAAACGATGTTCACTTTTTCAGTATGACTGGAGTAATGATGGTGAAGGTGATATTCGAGCTTATGCGGGGAAAGATGATAGTTACACTGTCTTATTTATACTTGAACGAAAAGGCTTCTACAATGAATTAAAAGAAGTTTGTTTTGGAAAATATGGACTGGATGAGAATAAAAATAGGGTGATAGATGTTGAGTACTGGGTTAATCTGAAGGAGTACAGAAAAAAACTACCTTTTAACCCCCTCTTTCCCTGGGAACCTCCGGAGGACTAACATTTTTTTCCTTGATTTGGTAATATCCTTATGCTCCTTATTTTCTAAATAAGTTATGACGCCAGCCTTCGCACGAGGCTACGGCTGGCAAGTTGTTGTGTTGTGTGATTAAGTTAGTTCTTTTTAATAAGATTATTGGCTGCTATTGTAGCTATCCGGTGACGTAGCTCAGTCGGTTAGAGCGAAGGACTCATAAGCCTTAGGTCGGTGGTTCGATTCCACCCGTCACCATACTTCCTCTTGACAGAGTACGTATGGCAGGCCAAATTTAACAGTAGAATAGGGTGAGGGGTTCGATTTTCAACTGACGAACTCTGGAGCGAAGCGATAGAGGTAGTCAGTCCACCCGTCACCATGTTTTATTTGACAGTTATGATAGGATACAAATATGGAAAAAAATAAGAATAATAATCAAGAAAAGAAACCTGCCAAAGGCGGATCTGCCTCTGGCAGAAACGAGATTCCTTTGGAAGATAAGATAATCCGGGTAAGGGTGAAGAAGGTAGACCCAAAGACAGCAAGCAGAAATGGCATCATTTTTACCATAGCAATCATTGCTTTCATGGTAATCAGTGGATACACGTACTTCTCAGATCAACTTGCATCCCAAAATGAGATAAGTCAGACAGAAATGTTTGAGTATTTCAACGATGACAAGGTTGAAAGTGCTTATCAAAGAGGGGGTAGGGCATATCTAGATGTAAAAGAAGAGGATGAAGATAAGTATGTAGTACTTCCAGAGGGAAAAAGCCTTCTAGAGGCCCTACAGGACGAAGAGATAAAGATAAGTGATCTAGATGTCGATATAAAGACGGAAGAAGTAAACGATGTTAATTGGGTGGACGTAATTTCATTATTATTTATGGTTGCATTGGCAGTGGGAGTGTACTTGTTTGTGAAGAATATGAGTTCATCTGGAGGAAAACTTCTAGACTTTGGCCAAAGTAAGGCAAGACTTCTCCTTGGAAAAAAATCTAGCGTAGGATTTGATGATGTGGCAGGAATAGAAGAGTCAAAAGAGGAGTTGATTGAGATTGTGGACTTTCTAAAAAATCCAAAGAAATATCAAAAACTTGGAGCCAGGATACCCAAGGGGGTATTACTTGTAGGGCCTCCAGGGTCGGGTAAAACGTTGTTAGCAAAGGCTGTAGCGGGTGAGGCTGACGTTCCATTTTTCCATACGTCTGGTTCTGAATTTGAAGAGATGTTGGTAGGTGCAGGAGCATCAAGAGTAAGAGACTTATTTATGAAGGCTAGGAAGGCGGTGCCTTGTATCATCTTTATAGATGAAATTGACGCAGTAGCTAAGAAAAGAGGAACAACTCTCCATAGTGGTAATACTGAACAAACATTGAACCAAATACTAGTAGAGATGGATGGCCTTGAGCCAAGAACAAATGTAATTGTAATGGCTGCAACAAACAGGCCTGATGTGCTCGACCCAGCAATACTTCGACCAGGTCGATTCGATAGAAATATTGTTCTGACACTACCGGATAGAAGAGAAAGAGAAGAAATCCTAAAGATCCATGCTAGAGGAAAGAAGATTGGAAAAGACGTGGATTTTTCAAAAAGTGCAGCAAGTATGGTGCTATTTTCTGGAGCAGATATTGAGAATACTCTTAATGAGGCAGCGATATTAGCTGCTAAAAAGAATCAAAAAGAAGTGAATCAAAAAGACATAGAAGAGTCTGCCCTAAAGGTAAAATATGGACCCCAGAGAAAGAGTAAAAAGAGAGAAGAAGAAGATCTCAAGATGGTGGCATACCATGAGGCCGGACACGCTGTGGTTGCAAAGTTTACTCCTCATAGTGATCCAGTCAGGGGAGTGAGCATAGTTTCAAGAGGGATGACAGGTGGAATGACAATGATCGTACCTGACAAAGACAGGGAAAACTTTACCCAAAAGCAAATGTTGGCTGACATTGTTGTTGCAACAGGTGGCAATGTATCAGAGAGTATCGTATTTGGAGATGTATCTACAGGTGCATTCCACGATATTAAATCAGCCACAAGAATTGCTAGAGACATGGTGACTAAGTATGGAATGAGTAAGAAGATGGGATTTGTACAATATGGTACACCTGAAGATACTTTGGCACTTGGGTATGGATACGAGGCGAAAGAGTTCAGCGATCAGACCGCAAGGGATATTGATGATGAGATAAAATCTATAGTCCAGGATGCTTGGGATAAGGCTGAAAAGCTACTTACAGAACATAGAAAAGAGCTTGACGATCTTGCATCTTTACTGCTTGAGAAAGAGGAGATAGACGAAAAGGAGTTTGAGGACTTTTTTAAAAATAAGAAGTAGAAGAGAGTATTAAATGTAGTGACGGATCAAATTTACTTGTATTTTACCTAGTCGTAGTCTCGTCGTAATCCCGCAAGGTGGGATGGAGACGGACGAAGACTGGTGGTAATATTGGTGAGTAATGTCGAAAAATTCGAAAGCAGAAACTAATAGATTTGTTGCAATAGATGCGAACTCTCTCATTCATCGTGCGTTTCATGCATTTCCAGCCACGCTTGCAACATCAGATGGTACCCAGGTAAATGCGGTATATGGTTTTACTTCAATGTTTTTGAAGGTGTTAAAGGATCTGGATCCAAAGTATATTGTATGTGCTTTTGATCTCAAAGGTCCTACCGTAAGACATACCGAATTTACTGAGTACAAGGCGCACAGAAAACCTACTGATAAAGAGTTGGTAGACCAGTTTCCGGTAGTGAAAGATGTTGTTAGAGCTTTCAATATACCAATACTCGAACACAAAGGATATGAAGCAGATGATGTACTTGGAACGATATCTGAGTATGTGAAGAGCGGAGTTTGGTCTTCAGACAATCTTGAGCTCGTCATAGTAACCGGTGATAAAGATCTCTTCCAGCTCGTAGATGGGGTTGTAAAAGTATGGCTACCACAAGGCAACTTTAAGAATGTGAAGATGTATGGGGGAGAAGACGTTGTTGAGAGGATGGGGGTTACCCCTGGTCAGATAGTGGATTTTAAAGCCCTAATTGGTGACGCTTCAGACAATATCCCTGGGGTAAAAGGAATTGGTGAAAAGACAGCCCAACAATTACTTGCCGAACATAAAACATTAGATGGAATATACAAAAATATCGATAAAATAAAGCCAAGAATCGCCGAAATACTAAAGGAAAGTGAAGAAGTGGCGGATTTAAGTAGAAGATTGGCTCGAATAATCACCGATGTGGATCTCGACGTGAGATTGGAAGATTGCCTCATGAGAGACTTCAACTATCAGGAGGTGATGAATATTTTTCAAAAACTTGAATTTAGGTCTCTCGTTTCGAAGATACCAAAGACAATAAATGTAGATACCGGAGATCAGATAGGATTCTTTGCAAAACCACAGGGAAACCTTGATGATATAGGAACAATCGCAGATATAAAGAACAAAAAAAACGAAAACTTTGGTATCAGTTATTTTGATAATGGAAGCGTTGTCGCTGGGATAGGGGGAAAAAGTAAGGAGTATTTTTGGCAATCGGATATTAACTTGCGAGATTTCGAAAAGCTAATAGATATTATGGAGAGTTCTGATTCTGTAATATTTAGCGGATTTGAGAAATTCTGTAAGGATTCATTCGCTCTTGGGCTAGATTTAGAATATAAGAAAAAGCTTTTTAATCTAGCGAAAAACAAGGTATTCGATATAGGAATTGCTGCGTATTTTCTTTCAACTAGCAAGAAAGATTACTCACTTAGGGCACTAGCTTTTACTAATACGGATATCATACTTCCAGAAACTGGTTACTATTCGAAACAATACACCTCATTGTCTGTGGATGCCCTTTTTGATGTGGCTAAGAAACTTCAGGAGAGGGTGATCGATCTTCTAGAAGAAGAGAGAGAATTTCTCAAAAACGTTGATATGGTACTACCGCTTACTACTGCTGAGATGAGCTCACATGGAATTCTTGTAGACGCTAGCCGGTTAGAGAAGAAGAGTGAGGAAATGCAAAAAAGGATAAAGACTCTCGAAAAGGGAATATATGATGTAGTAGGTCACGAATTCAATATTTCATCCAGTAGACAACTCGCGGACGTACTATTCAATGAACTTCAGCTTCCTGCAGAAAAGAAGACAAAGACGGGATTTTCCACTGGGGAGGAGGTACTAAAAGGTTTACTTGGTACACATCCGTGTATTGAAAAAGTCCTAGAATATAGGGAGATCACAAAGTTAAAAAGTACTTACATAGACCCATTAATTGAATACTCAAAGAATTCAAAAGATGGAAGGGTTCACTCAACTTTCAACCAACTTGGCACGACTACCGGTAGGCTTTCTTCGAATAACCCAAATCTTCAGAATATCCCGACGAGATCGGATATGGGGAAAGAAGTGAGAGATATGTTTGTGGCTCCAAAAGGTAAAAAACTTGTCTCAATAGACTATTCCCAGATTGAATTAAGAATAATGGCGAGTGTTTCAAATGATAAAAATATGATTGACGACTTTAGTAATAGTCATGATTTTCATACCGCAACCGCAATTAGGCTACTCGGAAAGAAGGGTGGGGAAGTGACGAAAAACGATAGAAGGATGGCTAAAATCATCAATTTTGGAGTGCTGTACGGCATGTCGGCATTTGGTCTTTCGAATTCCTTGGGTATAGAGCAATCAAAGGCAAAGGAGTATATAGACGCATATTTTGAGAAGTATTCTGGGGTGAGAGATTACATGGAAGAAGTTCTGGAAAATGCTCGAAAGGATGGTTATGTAAAGACTTTGTGGGGCAGGAGAAGGTATGTACAGGGTATTAAATCAAGGAACTGGAGGATAAGGATGGCTACTGAGAGGGAGACAATAAATTTGCCAATCCAGGGAACTGCCGCAGATATTATGAGGAAGGCGATGGTGGAGGTGTTTGAATGGATATTAAATAATCAAGATAAGGCTGATTTATTACTGCAAATCCATGATGAACTTGTGTTTGAATGTAATGCTGACGATGCAAAGGATATTTCTAAAGGGCTATCCTCGGTGATGAATGGGGTGGCAGGTATGAAGGTTCCACTTGAAGTTGAGGTAGAGATTGCAGATTCACTTTCACAGTAGATTCAAAATTATCCGAACTAACCGAGTATAATACCGACTTTCAGTGTTATCCACAATTATCCACACATTTTTTATTTCGTGAAACAACTATACCTACAGTATTATATTTGGGTTTGGACATCACCAATAGGGATTAGTATAATCATGACATGTCGAGAAAATCTTCAAGAGACGGTCTTATAATTCCAGTCCTTGTGGGTGCTGCCGCGGCTGCGGTGAGCTATGTGTTGTTCAAAGATGATATAAAGAAGTCAACTAAAAGTAGATCTGCCACAGGCAGAGAAAAGAGCTTCCCAAAAAATAATTCTATCAAATCAAAAAAAATGGCAAGATATCCGAAAGTACGAATGAAGGGCAGGCCGAAAGGTACTGGCTCTCAGACAGATCGAATTAAGAAACTCCTTTCAGTGATAGGAGAGAAGAAAGAGTTTTCTCTTTCCCAGATAAGATATAGATTCCCTTCTGTAACAGAAAGAACTTTAAGGAGGGATTTGGATAAACTAGAGCGTGATGGAAAGGTAATAAAGAAAGGAAATACTCGCTCCACAATTTATATTAAACCTTGAGTCTCATGAATTTTAGGAGACTTTCCGAATTTTTTTCTCAAATAGAAAACACTCCATCAAGAAATGAGATGACTGAAATATTGTCTGGTCTTTATTCGCAATGTTCAAAAGAAGAAGTTGGAATGATTAGTTATCTTCTTGTTGGTAGGGTATCTCCTTTATTTGTAAGCGAAGAATTCAATATCGCCTCCAAAAGTCTTGTTGAAGTGCTTAAATATTTAGCCACTGAAGTAGGGTATTCAAAAGATGTTTTATCGCTATACAATAAGCTTGGAGACCTTGGTTCAACAGCAGAAGAAATAGTAAAGTCTGGAAAGAAATCTGTAGGGAAGAAAAGCCCAACAATAGAAAAAGTATATTCAGGGCTTTGGGGAATAGTAGGAATATCTGGAAGTGGATCAGTAGAAAGAAAGAAATCGACGATTGTTGATATGATAAAGAATCTATCACCACTTGAAGCTAAGTATGTTGTCAGAATCTTGAGTCAAGAATTAAGACTTGGCTCTAGTAGTAAGACCATTCTTGATGCGCTATCTTTCTCATCGAAAGGAGACAAGAGTGATAGAGATGCTATAGAAAAAGCTTTTGGGGTTTGTTCTGATCTTGGATATGTGGCTCAGACATATGTGGAGGGAGGACGGTTAGCTGTCGAAAAAATAGATGCAACTCCTGGAATTCCGATTTTCTCTATGCTTGTAGAAAGGGAGAAAGACCCCAAAAGTATAATGAAGAGGATAGAAAAACCTATTGTTCAGCCAAAATTTGACGGGATTAGATGTCAGATTCATGTTGGTGTGAATGAGAAAGAGAGTTTCGGACATACGGTGTGGAATAAATATTTGAATCTTCTTGATAACAAACAGTCAGGATTTTTTGAAAAGGAAGGTTCAAGCGTAAAGCTATATTCAAGAAACCTTGAAGACTTGACCAATATGTTTCCAGATGTTGTCGAAGAGGCGAAGAAACTGAAGATAAAGTCGGGTATTTTTGATTCTGAAATCGTAGGTTTTGATGAAAATACCGAGGAATTTGCGACTTTTCAATCGACAATGATTAGAAGGCGAAAGTATGATGTCAAAAAGGCTAGTGAGAAGCAACCAATAAGAACCTTCGTGTTCGATGTTTTGTATTTGGATGGTAAACCACTTATGGATATCAGCAACTTGGATAGGGTCGAAAGACTTAAGAAGGTTATTCCCAAAAATGGGGTGATATCTTTATCCGAATCAAAATCAATATCCAGTATCAAAGACCTTGAAAATATCTTTAAAGAAAAGATAAATG
>JBDRHV010000022.1:0-9705 GCA_043816465.1 bacterium
GTGGGTTGTTGTGGTAGGTCCAGATGAAATCAAAAAAGATGTTGTCCAACTAAAAAACATGGAAAGTAAAAAACAAGAAGAGATAAGTCTTCAGGAATTAGTTAAAAAACTATCGAGTTAATCTTTTCTTCCATTTTTCAAGCTTTATCATCGCCTCAAGTGGAGTGAGGTTATCCAAGTCCAACTCTTTTAATTCTTTGAATATCGTTGGTATATTTTCCATAAGGTTATTATCCATAAATGTGAGCTGATTTGTATTTTCCTCATTCTGAAGCGCAGCGATAGAATCTTTTCTTTCCTTTCCTTTTTTGACCTGATTACTTCTTACCCCAAACATATCCTCTTGTTCAAAACCGGAAAGTATTTCATTTGCCCGATTAATAATTTCCTCTGGAAGACCAGCCATCTTTGCCACGTGAATTCCATAACTCTTGTTTGTTCCACCTTTTTCAATCTTTCTAAGGAAGATAACTTCGTCACCTTCTTCAACTACTGCAACATTGAAATTGGTAATTCCTGTTAGTTCGTCTTCAAGCTTTAATAGTTCGTGGTAATGTGTGGCAAAAAGACACCGAGCTTGTATTTTTTGATTGATATACTCCGCAATTGCCCATGCAATAGACACTCCGTCATATGTGCTTGTACCTCTTCCCACCTCGTCAAGCACTATGAAGCTATATTTTGTGGCGTTATTGATAATGTTTGAAGCCTCATCCATTTCTACCAGGAAGGTACTTCTTCCAGCTGTTAAGTCGTCCGATGCTCCTACTCGAGTAAATATTCGGTCTGACAAGGATATTTTTGCTGAACTTGCTGGTACATAACTACCAATTTGAGCCAAAAGAATAATTAGCGCAATCTGTCTAATATATGTCGATTTTCCAGACATGTTTGGACCGGTCAGGATAATAAGTCTGTTGTCTTTCAGCCCCATATCGAGATCATTACTGATAAATTCTTCAGATGAAAAGTTCTCTATGATAGGGTGACGTCCATTTTTTATTTCGATTAATCCATCTTTCTTTCCAAAATCAATTATTTCGGGTCTACAATAGTTGTTTTGATTTGCAACATAAGCAAAACTTTGTAAAGCATCAATTTGTGAAATTAAATCAGCAATCTCTTGTATTGATTCAAAATATTTAAAGATTCTTTCTCGAACAGTTTGAAAGACCTCATATTCAAGAACATTTAGTTTTTCCTGTGCATTTAAAATAATTTCCTCTTTCTTTTTTAGTTCAGGTGTAATATATCTTTCACAATTCACAAGTGTTTGTTTGCGAATATAGTCATTGGGAACCTTGTCTTTATACGAATTTGTTACTTCAATGAAATATCCAAAGACCTTGTTGAACCTCACCTTTAGGGAAGATATTTTTGTTCTTTCCTTTTCAGTTTTTTCGAGATTTTCTAGCCATTCTTTGCTGTCTTTTGTCTCTGTTCGTATTTTATCGATCTCTTTATCATACCCATCTTTAATAAGGTGTCCTTCCGTTATTGTATTTGGTGGGCTGTTGGAAATCGATGCTGAAATAAGTTTATTAATTTCAGAGGTTATAGAATTAAATTTTTTTAGCTCCTTTGTTATTTGGCCTAGTGTCTTTGATTCAACAAGTAATTTTACGACCTCTTTGACCGTTGTTAACGAGTTTGAAAGAGCAAGAAGGTCCCTTCCGTTTGCTCTATTCATCCCCACTCTTGAAGAAATTCGTTCAAGATCGGAAATCTTCTTCATCTCTTCCCTGATGTTGTTCAAAAGTGAGACATTACTGAACAGTTGTTCTACTTTTCTTTGTCTTTCTTCAAGCTTTTTAATCTCTAGAAGTGGGTGAAGTATCCATCTTCTAATCTTTCTGGACCCCATTGATGTTTGTGCTTGATCCAGAATACCAAGTAACGAGGTTTTTTCTCCTTTCTCACTTTGTGAAGACACGATATCCAAATTTCTCAAAGTTGACATATCGAGTATCATTTCCCCCTTTAAGTCGTAATACGAAATAGAACTGATGTGGTTTAAGTCTGTTTTCTGAGTTTCAGCTAGGTAGTAAATTATTAAACCTGCCGAAGTGATAGCTATTTTATTATTTGATATTCCGTATGATGATAGGCTCTTCTTACCAAAGTGCTTACAAAGAATATCTTTAGATTTTTCATATCCGATTTTCAAGTCTTCTATTGTTTGAATTGAATAATCAGACAGGAAGGAAAAATCTTGTTTGGGATCAACTAATAATTCCGATGGTGAAATTCTGGAAATCTCATCTTTTACGTTTTCAAGACTATTCGTTTCAGTTATACGAAATTCACCAGTAGATAAATCACAAATTGAGATCCCGTAAGTATTTTTATCTTTATAAATTGCACAGAGATAGTTATTTTCATTTTCTGTTTTTTTCCCTTCGGTCATTGTTCCTGGCGTTACTACTCTAGTAACTTCTCTCCTTACAATACCTTTGGCAAGCTTGGGGTCTTCCACCTGATCGGCAATTGCAACCTTGTATCCAGCGTTAATTAACTTTGGTAGATATTGATCTATAGCATGATGAGGAAAACCAGCAAGTGGAGTGGGGTCATCGTTTTTGTCTCTTGACGTAAGAGTGATGTTTAATACTTTAGAAGCAGTTTTTGCATCCTCACCGAAGGTTTCGTAAAAATCACCCATCCTGAATAGCAGAATTTTGTCTTTGTATTGCTGTTTCAACTGGTTGTACTGACGCATCATGGGCGTCAAATTTTTTCCCGGCATATCGAGATTATAGCAAAGTAAAAAGGATAGGGGTTAACCTCAGAAAAGTGCAGTTCTTTCAAGCTTTGAAATCTGATCTCTAGCTCTTTCGAGATTCTTTCTTGTTACTGCAATTCCATAAAATCCACTTTCTACAACCTTCTTTGTGATAATACTTGATTTACCTGGATATCTTACAATGGCTAAACCCTGATCAAGTTGGCTTTTTATCTGATCAATTATTTTTAATATACTTGGGTCTTCGTATTTATCTGCCATCATGAGTTTCTTAAGACTCTTAATATCAATAATCATTCCATCTATCCCTGAACTTTCGTACTGGTCGACAATCAATGCGATGGATGGAGTGTCTACAACAAGAAAGATCTTGAAAGTTGAAGACCTTCTAAGTCCTTCAGCAGATACCACTTTTTTAAACTCTATTACATTTTGCGGATTTCCAGCAAATTCAATTGCAATCGAAACGTTCCTAAAACCATGTACATTTCTTACTCTCTTGATAATCTTTATTGCGAGAGACAACTCTTTTGGTCTTCTGAGAAGCCGCTGGAGTCCGTTCGTTGAATCGTTTATCTCTTTTTCGTCGTACTTTTCAAAAGTGGGTCCTTTCGTAAGTTCTTTGTACTGTCCGACGGTCATGCTGCCAATCCCGATAATAATTGGATCTCCTTTTGCAAATTCACATATAGCTGCGAGTTCTTCAGAGCATTGCTTAATGAATTCTTTTGTCCGACCCTCATCAATGTATGCACCAGGATGCCTTCCTATCTTAGTGTATACGTCCTCAATCCTAAGGTGAGACAAGCCATCAGATAATTCAATTAGTTCGGAGCTTTTTTTAACACTTTTGAGTCCATACGATAAATCGAGAAATACTTTTGTAGCTGTTCCCTGTCTTGCCTTTTTGGGTTTTTCTCCTTCTTTTGAAACAACATTTTCAGATTTTTCTTCAGGAACTTTTTCCACCGTATCCTTAGATTCAATTATTTCTTCATCTTCGGTACTTTTTTCTTCCTTCTGAATAAGTTCGACCACTGTTTTATTGAATGAGCCTTTTCCGTATATAGCACCAACCTCACCATCTACTAATACTTCATCGTCATTCTTAAGTACCTTTGATGAAATATGTGTACCGAGAACACACGGGATTTCCTTTTCTCTGCAAATTATCGAAAGATCGCTTGTAAGCCCGCCAGTATCAGAGATTATTGCACCGCAAAGGGTAGCTTTTCCTTCCATGTGTGGAATAGAATCTTTCAGTACGATTACTGTACTATCAGAAATTCCAGATTCAAGATCCTTCTCATCATTTATTATCTTAATCTTTCCCCTGAAAGTACCTTTGCTAGCACCTATACCTGTAATCAATAATTTCTCGTCGATAGTAGGGGATAGTTTTTCCTGAGGTCTTTCAAGAATGTCTTTCTTTAATACCTCTCGAAGAGATTTTTTTTCGGGGACTTTTATTTCTTCCTCTGAAATCTTTGGTTTCTTTAGCTCTAGATTTCTGGTTTCCATGTCTTGAACAAATTTCTTTTTCGCTTCTTCAACCCTATTTATCTGCTCAATAGAGTCTCGTAAAAGTTTATCTGTATCTTGTCGAATATCAACATCGAGCTCTTTGATTCTGAGATTTTTTGCTTTCTTTGTTTGAATTACCCAGAGATGTCCTCCTTCAAGTACCCATTCAATATCTTGTGGACAATCTTCTTTTTTTTCAATTTGCATTCCAATTTTTACAAGCTCCTCTATATATCTGTTTTCAAGTTTTTGTCTATTTTGCCAAAGAGGAGATATATCAACCTTTTGCTTCCCATCCTCACCTGCTACATGTTGAACTTTTCTCACAGTCATCCACTTTTGAGGTACAATCCGCTTTTCTTCAAACTTCAAATCTTTTTTATTGACTGAATATTGATCTGGAGTTATATCTCCGTCAGCAATTACTTCTCCTAAACCAAACACAGCTTCAATTGACATAATGTCATCATTCAGGGTTATTGGATCGACAGTGAAAGCAACTCCAGACACTTCTGATTGAATCATTTTTTGTACTGCAATTGCTATCTTTATGTCAGATAATGTTAGACCGTTTGAAAGAAGATATGTTGCAACTTCAGATGTGAATGCACTTGCGTATACACTTTTTATTGATTCTAATAAATCGTTGATTCCTCTTGCATTGAGGATAGTAGATAGTTGACCGGCAAAGCTTAGTTTTTGGTGACTTTCTGGAAGAATAATTGATGATCGTACTGCAACCCATGTACTAGTAAATCCAGAAATCCTTGAATATCCAATCCGAATGTCTTCCTCGTGATGTTTTGAAAAGCTTCCCTCTTTGATAAGTTTTTGAATTTTCTCAGAAGTGATTTTTCCGTCTAGACTTGGTCCTACATTGTCGCTGATAAATCTACTAAATACCTTGCCGGAAATTACATAGAACCTTGGAACAGGTACATCCATATCCCTAAGTCTGAATAGGCTATAACCTTTTTTACCTGCAAGGTTCTCTTCTAAATCTTTCGAGGAATAATCTTCATCTATGAAAATATTTTTGTATTGAGTTTTCAGGGCAGGCATAGAGCAGGTTTTCTAATATGTATTAACTAAAGTTGATTCTAATTTTTAGAGTTTGTCATGTCAATCTTCTTTTGAAAGAAAGGTGATAAGAAGATGAGCGATTACTGATACTGGTACCGCTAAAATAACCCCTGTAATTCCGAAGAGTTGAGCACCAATTAATATTGATAAGAGAATCAAAATAGGAGGAAGACCTACAGCATTTGACAGGATTTTTGGTGCAAGGATATTTCCTTCAAGTTGCTGAATTGCAATGCTACCAATTAAACATCCAATTATTGTAAATGGGTTTCCGGTTGAGAGTGCAAGGATAAAAGCAGGAACAAAAGCAATTACTGGGCCAAGATTTGGGATGATATTGAGAAAAGCAGTAAGAAGGGCAATCGAGCCTGCAAATGGAAGACCGATAATTGAGTATACAGTGATTGCAAGTACTCCGATAACAAAGCTCAAAAAAGTTTGTCCTACAAACCAGGAGCCAAGGTTTTTTTCTACATCTGAAATAAAAGTACTAAATTTTTTTGTGGTTTTCTCATCTGCTATTTTAAGTAACAAAACATGATATAAATCATCTTTATCAAGCGATATGTATATAGCAAGTGCTATTACAGAAATAAAGGAGACAATTCCTCCAAAGAGATTTGTCAAAATATTCACTATTCCAGATAATCCATTGGTTCCAGCTGTAACAATATTCCCTAAGTTCTGAGATATATCGCTAGCCCATAATTCAATGGTAGATTTGATCTGGCTAGTACCTATTACATTTTCTGAAATTCCGAAATTATCAAGTCTTTCAAGTAAAGAAGAAATTGTGTTTGGTAGGCTATTTATTAAACGAAGAATTTCTTTTGCAATTGGAACTGAAATAATCGAAAGAAGGGAAAAGGTCACAATGAAAGCGAATAAGTAAACAATAAGAATTGCGAGTCCTTTTGGGATTTTTTTTGCAGTAAAAAAGTTTACCAACGGTGAAAATGCTGCTGAGATAATGAATGCAATTAGGACCATTGCTAATATATTTCTTATTAAGAATAGGAAATATGTAAGAGCTATGATACCTATAGCGACAATCACTGACTTTGGGCTAATTTCAACTGTGATCTTCTGAGAGTTTGCCATTATATTTAATCCTCTAACTTTATTGCTGCCTTAAGTTCTGAAAATAGAAATAGACCTGTTCCAGTCCCAAAAAGCAGACCTGTTATAGCTCTAATTAGATTATTGCTTAAATAATAAGGCGAATCAAGGGTTCCAAGTACACCTGACCGTGTTATGTATGATAATTCTGAGATAAGTTGGACGGTACCATCTATTGTCATAGGGATAAGTAGAATGGCTAGTAACCACCAACTTATACGGATTCTCTTTTTACTGAAACAAACGAAAAAGGCTGAGGTTACCGTAGCAAGATACATAAAGAAATCTCTTGAGCAGAAGGCCATTTTGTATCCTATTTCTTTATTTCCTATAAATGGGTACCCCAAAAACAGTCCGTTGTATCCTTGGTCTCTTAACTCTGATAATGAGTAAGAAAATTTTGGTCCAAAAAGAAAAAACGACCTTTCTGGCCTTTGATGACAAAGGAATTTATAGAAGGTTTGGATGTACCATCCAAACCTTGGAAGCCCCATTTTAAATAGTATAGGTGAAATTATCGGAAGAAGAAAATATATCACCATAAATATTGCGAGTATCCAATGGAGATTTTTGGCTATCTTTCGGATTGTTTTCAATAGTATGAGTGCAAGTTTTAACTTGGTGATTATACCAGGTTATATATCTTGGATACTATTTTTTCTGTAATTTTTGTTTATAGAGTATGGCAGAACTAAATATGAGTACGATGAATGCTGCTAGTCCGAATATAAACATAATGTTCTGGCTCATTATAGTGTCTATTGCTTTTTCAATCTCTCCTGCCGATTCCGGTAAATCTGAATAAACGCCATCTCCATTTACCTCACCTGGAGTGAAGAGTATTTTTGCTTGATTAGAAGAAAGTACTTCGTTACCTGCCTCGTCCTTCAAACCAACATAAAAAGTATTATCTCCCTTTTCAAGTGGGATGTTGTCAAACTGGAAGAATCCCTCAGAATTAGATTTAGTCTGATATTCGTCCACTCCCTTTTCTAGGATGACGTAAGTATTTATTTCTGCTGTACCTGAAATGATGGCTTCGTCCATATCCGTATTTTCTGGAAATACGATACTGACGTCTTTAGATGGTGCAGTCCTATCAACCACAGACACCGCTGAATTCGATAGTTCACTTCTCTTTTTCAGTATTGAACCACTTACTGTTGCAACTTCAAATTTATATTCACCTTCATTACTTAAAGGTATCTCCGGAAATTCAAATGTACCGTATTCGTCCACGGTAGATATTTGTGTTTGAAGCCTATCATTGATATAAAGCGCGATATTTTCTCCCGGCTCTCCATCTCCTGTAAGAACAATGGTCTCTTCATTCGTATGAGAGTCAATACTGTCCAGAGTGGGTATAGATAATTCTGGATCAACCCTATATGGAATTTTTGAAATAGTGAATATAAGTATTACAAGTGCAACGATAGTCAGACCTGCAATTACAAATGTACCGCTCAAGAAATCTGTCCTATGAGGATCTTGAGGATCAATCTTAGGAAGCATTTTGGATTTAGATTTTGCCATATAGATATACCGGCTAAAGTTATATAGCAATTTATTATCGTCATTATACAATGCTGTATATCGATCCGCAATTAGTGTGTATTATTTTGATTAAATAGGGCTTTTCTGGGATAATATTTTACGATGATAAGGTTATACAAAATACTTACAGGATTATTAGCGTTTGTTTTTATTGTTGTACTTGGTTATTTTATTGGATATCCATTGTTGCCAAAAATTATTGATTTGAAAAATAGTATTTATGATTTTTCTCCTTATGAAATTGGTTTTCAGTCATCAATGGGGTTGTTTATGGAGCTTACTGAACCAAAATATGATAATTCTGATTTTACCAACACAGTAGAGTTCGTCCCAGAAAATGTTGAAATAGCTAATCTTGAGAAGATGAATACAACAATTGAGATTCCCTCCATATCTGTAAAAGGGGAAATAGTCGATGGTCAGTCTCAAGAGGAAATGCTGAGGGGATTTTGGCATCATCCACTTTCAGATGTACCGGGTAAAAGGGGAAATGTGGTAATTTTTGGGCATCGCTTTGATAAAGTACCACCAAATCCACAAACTTTTTTCAATCTAGATAAGATTGATGTTGGAGATTTAATAAAAATAAGACAGGACGATAGGGACCTTGAATATAAAGTGATTAAGGTATATGAAACCGAAAAAGACAATCAACAAATTTTTTCAAACATGTCTGATTATCAATTAACTCTCGTTACTTGTACTCCACTCTGGACTTCGGATAGAAGGCTTGTTGTTATTGCAATCCAAACTTGGGTAAGTTCAGTAATATAAGGTTTAACCTACAATTAGACTTTCCTGTCAACCTTTTTAAGATTTATGAAATAAAATATAGATATATATTTTTGTGTAGCTGTTTTTAAAGGTCTAGCCTTTTACATTCTTTAGAATTCGTTGTCAGATAGCTTTTAAAGTGGCATATAATTACTATAAAGTAATATTATCTAATAAAACTTAATAGTTTTATTGATAACACAACGATACTTAAAGGTTAGACCTTGTTTATTTATGTTTCGCAGTAATATCCGTCTATGGTATACTCTCCGCGTTATGTCAATGAATTATGAAAAGAAACAAATTTCAAAGACCCAGGTAGATATCTTGATTGATATTTCAAAGGAGGATCTTAAAAAAGAGTATGATAATCAAGTAAAGAAGCTTTCAAAGAACGTTGAAATAAAAGGTTTTAGAAGGGGAACTGTACCAGTTAATATTGCAGAACCCACGGTGGGTGTTCAAGCACAACAGAATGCATTGGAGGAGCTACTTCAAAAGTACGCTTTAGAAATACTTCAGAAAGAAAACATTTTACCTGCCGCCCAACTTTCATATGAGATTGAAAGTGTAAGCATTGATAAAGGCGCAAAGATAAAAGCTATTGTACCTGTAGTTCCACCTTTTAATGTACCTGAGATATCCAAGATCAAAGTAAAGAAGGAATCAAGTGAGGTAACTTCAAGTGATGTTGATAATTTAATTAAACATCTTTGGACGGAGCATAGGGATAAAGCAAAGAATAAAGATGACAAATGGGTGGAAGGCTTATCGAAGAAACTTGGATTTAAATCAAAGTCTATAAAGGACCTTAGAAAAGAGCTTGAGGATTCAATTAAGAGGGAAAAGGAAAGGATAGTTATCCAAAAGTATCAATCAGATATTCTTGCAAAAGCAATCGAGCTTTC
>JBDRHV010000023.1:0-2307 GCA_043816465.1 bacterium
ACATTGAATTGTTGTAATACCATTAGAAAAATCTCCTTGATGAGTTACTCTAACAGGATATTCGAAAACGTAGGTTCCTTTTGGCAGATAAGAGAAGAAGAAGTTAGTAGAAACGTCTTTTGTTGCCTCGTAATAGCCTAAACCATCCTGATATTTGTATTTTGAAATAACATTTAGAGGCTCGAATCCGGATGCTCGCATGTCTTTCATGTGTACATATTCCATTAAACGGTCAACTCGCAATTCTATTCTTATTATTACCTTGTCGCCTACTTTTAGCTGTGATTTATCGATTGGCTCCAGTCTTTCTCCTGATGTTGTTCTTCTCTCAACAAACAGCTTTTTCTGAAGTTTTAAAGGCGTTTCATGTGGAGTAATCTTGTCTAATTGTTCGAAATACTGCCAGTACATTGCACCCCAACTAACACCATCATCTTTTTTGGTAACTGTAATATTTCCCATTTCATTTGTAATTTCGCCTGGCAACCATGAGGTCTTGAAATATCCTGTTCCTGCTTCAACCTGAACACCAGGGATTTTCTTGGGATCAATTATTTTGTCAGCTACTTTAATTTCAACATTAGATTCTGTTGCCAGCCATTCTGTCCCTTTAAGTAAAAGCGCATAAACAGCTTCTGTAGTCGCTTTGGTGGTTTTCCAGTCTTGCGTTTGCTTTTGTTTCAATAACCATACTCGCAAAGCATCAACTTTTTCAACATCGCCTGTAATCTCATCAAAAGCCTCAATCATAAGCGCCTGAGTTTCAATTGGAGCTTGATACCAGTAGTAACCACCTTCTGTCTGTGATTTCCAGTACATTCCCATTTCTTCTGAATTAATTGCGTGCTCATCAAGAGATTTCATTATTGCAGGAGGAGTTGTTTTATCCTCAAATCTATGAAGAGAAAGTGCTATCATTGCTTGCATATACTGATTAAACTGCAGCCAGTATTTCTCTGCCTGTCCTTTATAATAATAGAATGCCTCCTGATTTCTCTTGTCTAGCTTGAAATCGTCCATAAAATATGACCTTGAATAAAGATACTGAATCTGAAGATATGAAATATGCATTCTTTCCATTTCTACTTTGGTATAGTGTTTCAGCAAATATTCGTAATCTTTTCTCATTTGTCCGTCAAGATAACTAACACCATCTCTTACCATATTCCAAACCCTGTTGTCGTCTCTGATACTTTTTACACCTAAATGATCGAGATGACCAAATCCTGTAATAATATGCTGAGTCATATATCTGTCAACCGGCATTCCGGGAAACCAAACCCAACCTCCACCGGGAGCCTGTAGTTTATCTAGTTTTCTAATTGCAGATTCTAGATTCCCTGCCATGTGGTTTAGGTCGAAAAGCAAACCAACCCTTCGTTTTCTCTCGCTTTCATCCTGTGCATCAAGAACCCATGGGGTTTCTTCAAGTAATACTTCTTTTAGTTCCTGATTTTTTTCCAGGTTTGAAAGAAGAGCTTTTGACCCCGGAGTGTTTCTCCATGAATCGAAAACCTTTTTGATTTTTGGATTTGAATTTGCAATATGAGAAGCAATACTATTGGCATAATATCTTGAAAATATCTGCTCAACACATTCATAAGGATACTCAATAAGATAAGGCAAGGCCTGAATAGCATACCAAGCAGGATTTGCAGTAAATTCCAAGGTTAATTTATGATGTTTTAATGTTGTTGACTTGTTATTCACCAACTTAGTAAATGTGAATTTCTTTGTTTGGTTTCCTCGAATAGGTAGTGGCAAAGATTCGGTAACAAGCATTCGGTTACTAAGAACAGGAATTGTGCTTTCTTCACCATCGGAATGTTTGCTTGTTTGGGCAGTAATCTTGTATGTAACAGCCTGAACACCTTCAGGAATCTCTAATTCCCAAGAAATGTTAACCGACAAGCCCTTTTTAACTGAAAAAGATTGAGAGATATTTTTGTTTTTCAAGTCCGAATCTATTGGCTTCATAGTTAAAGCATCGAACAATTGCAATTTTGCTACACCAGACTGATCTGATTCGCTTACATTAGAAACTTTTGCATAAATAGTAATCTTATCGTTTTCCCTTAAGAACCTTGGGATATTTGGCATTACCATTAAATCTTTCTGCGTAACAAGTTCGTTGTCTATTAAAGCATATTTCAAATCTTTAGTATATGCCAGTCCCATCATTTTCCACTTTGTAAGAGATTCAGGAACAGTAAATTCAATAATTACTTCTCCATTGGCATTTGTCTTTAAACTTGGATAGAAAAATGCTGTCTCTGCAAAATTTGTTCTTGTTTTTACTGGCATTAG
>JBDRHV010000024.1:0-5376 GCA_043816465.1 bacterium
TAACAAGTTCTACCAGCTTTTTCGATATTGAGAAGTTGTTTTTTAAGGTCTGATTGAGAAGTAAGTATCTTGTATGAGGATTTTTGTTGGAGTACTTTCATATTTGATAAAAAATATTACCAGATACTTTATTTATTTGAAATTTCGATACATCTGGCTTTCTTTTACCTTCTTATCACCAAAATATTTACTGTTTAATTCCTTTGATCCGTAGGGTCTTTTACATACATCATCCATCTCACCAAAAGCAATTTGCGCAATCTTCATTTCATAGTAAAGCTTAATAGGGAGTGACCCTACGTTGGATAGCTCTAGTGTGAGTCTAAGCTTGTTACCCGGATCAAGAAATCCAGCTGTTGCATGAATAATGAGCCCAAGTCTTCCTAGTGAACTTTTTCCCATAAGCCAACCGACGTGTTTATCGTTTACACCTGTAATCTCGTATACATTGGCAAGTGCAAATTCACCAGGATGCAAGATAAAAGGTTCGTCCTTTTTGATCTTTATTCTTTTCATGTTGTTTTTTACCGGCTTTCTTACATCAATACAAACCTCCTGATTTTTATCAAAGAGTAAGAATTCATTGTCTAAAGTGAGGTCATATGAGGCTGGTTGAAGTTGAGATTTTCTAAATGGGGATATAGTTATTTCTCCTGTTTTTATTTTTCTAGCAATGCTTGTGTCACAAAGAATCATTTGAAGTTTTGCATATAAATAATCAATTGAGAAGTCTACACAAAGAAGTATATTCTTGCAACTTATCAGCCGTTTTGTTATTATCCCAGCGTAATTTAATTTCTCACGCCCTGAGAAAACTTCTTGTCTAGGTGCGACTTGTACTTAGATTACTCTGGGGCGGGTGATATAAAGGAGAAACAATAAATGGCTAAATCTACAACAAAATCTGTCAAAAAGACTGCCTCAAATAAAGTAATAAAATCCACCAATGGTGGACCTGTCTCCGGCAGAAAAACCAAGAAGGAAGTTAAGAAAGTTGCTACTAAAAAGGTAGTTCAGAAAAGGGTAACTCCTTTAGTAGAGAAGAAAGTTGAAAAAAATAAACTAATCGAAAAGACAACATCTAAAGCTCCCGAGATCAAACTTCCAAGTTTGCAGGAAATGCTAGAAGCTGGTGCACATTTTGGTCACAAGACAAGTAGATGGCATCCAAAAATGGAGCGGTATATTTTTGATACCCGTAATGGTATACATATCATTGATCTGACACAAACTCTCGAGCTTCTAAAAGAGGCTGTAGAATTTTTATCAAATGCATCGATGGAGGGAAATATTCTTCTTGTTGGGACAAAAGGTCAGGCGGCAACTCTGGTTAAGAATGCAGGTATGGATCATGGTGCACTGTATGTATCAAGAAAGTGGCCAGGAGGCTTACTAACGAATTATAAGAATATCAAGAAGAGTGTAAAAAAGCTTATGGGGTTTGAAGAGAACCTTGCGTCTGGCAAAGGCTATGAAACCAAGAAAGAGAAATTAGTAATGGATAGGGAGAAAGAAAAACTTAAGAAGCAATACGAAGGTATCCTTTTTATGGAGAAAGATCCTTCAGCTTTGATTGTGATAGATACAAAAATAGAAAAGAATGCAATCAGGGAAGCAAGATCAAGAGGAATCAAGGTAGTCGGTCTTATTGATACAAACTGCGACCCAAATCTTGTAGATTATCCTATTCCTGCAAACGATGATGCTATCAAATCAATATCGTTGTTTATGGATGTCCTAGTTCAGGCTTTCTCAGGTTCAAGGACGAGCATAGAGTTAGCAGGAAAAAGGAATGACTATGTTACAAACCTTGATAAAATAAAGAGAGACTCTGAAGCTGAGATTGAGAGAATGAAAAGAGAAGAAGAATTGGAACAGAGGAAACTTAAAGAAATGAAAGAGAATGCAGGAAGAATAGTAAGAGTTGTCAGGAAGAAGACAGAGAAAAAGTAAATCTAAAATTAATTCTTCAAAATGATGGCAAAGATCGATTTTAGTCTTGTCGAACAACTTAGAGAAAAATCTGGGGCTGGAGTTATTCTATGTAAGGAAGCATTGGAGGATTCAGATGGGGATATAAAAAAGGCAATGGACTATATCAGAAAAAAAGGTGCAGCAAAATTTGCAAAAAGAGCCGAAAGGAATGCATCTGAAGGAGTAATTGGTGTCTATATTCATGGAGTTGATCAGAAAACCGCAGCATTAGTAGAGCTAAACTGCGAAACAGATTTTGTCGCAAGGGGGGAAGATTTTAGAAATCTGGCTCATGATCTTGCGATGCAAGTTGCGGCAATGTCTCCTGAATATGTAGATAGAAACTCGGTACCCAAAGAAGCATTAGAAAAGGAAAGGCAGCTCATCAAAGAAAGTGATGATCTTAAAGGTAAACCAGAGAATATGGTTGATAAGATTGTGGAAGGAAAACTCGAAATGTTTTATGAGGAAAAATGTCTTATGGATCAAAAATTCTTCAAGGATAATGATCTCAAAGTTCAGGATTTAATACATGATGCAGTAGCAAAAATAGGTGAAAAGATTGAGGTTAGCCGTATTTACAGGATGGTAGTTGGAGGGTAGAATCTAGCTATGGATTTTGAAAAAGGTAAGGATAATATTTCTCAGATAATTTCTTCATTTTCGTCTGATTTATCAAAGTTGCGGTCTGGTCGAGCATCTACCGATATGATTGATTCTGTAAAGGTAAATGCTTATGAATCGCTTATGCCCATTTCACATGTGGCATCGATTTCTATCCCTGACGCGAGAACGATTGTGATACAGACCTGGGACAAGAATCTTGTCAAAGAGGTTGAAAAAGCAATTCAGTCTGCAAATCTCGGATTTAATCCAGTTGTCGACGGGGATATTGTGAGGATTTCTGTTCCTGCTTTGACTCAAGAGTTGAGGGAGCAGTACGTGAAGGATATGAAAGAGAGAATGGAGCAAACTAGAGTTGCAGTGAGAAGTATAAGACATAAAATGATGGAGCATCTTGATTCACAGATGAAAGAGGGAGTATCTGAGGACGAAATTAAACGTTTAAAGGACGAGGTAGAAGATTTTGTAAAGGAATCAATCGAGAAGATTGATAGTTTGGGAGAGGAAAAAGAGAAGGAGATGATGGCTGTGTAGCGTAAATTTTCATTTTTTTACTAAATGCTATCGGTTTTGGTAAGTATTATTGTTTTTGTAATTATTATCGGTATTGCTATCTCAGTTCATGAGGTAGGTCATTTCATAGCAGCCAAATTGTCAGGAATAAGGGTTGAGGAATTTGCACTTGGATTTGGACTAAAGATTTTCTCAAAAAAATATAAAGGAACTAATTATGTATTAAAAATTTTTCCAATCGGAGGAAGTATTTCGATACTAGGTGAGGAAGAAAAAATAAAGAAGAAAGATAGCTTTAGTGAAAAACCATACTTAGTAAAGATTTTTGTCATCGTGGGTGGAATAATCATGAACTTTTTCCTTTCGGTGATGGTGTTTTATGTTTTGTTAGCTCATCAGAATTATATATATTCCAGCTTGCCATATTATGATGATTTTCAACTTCCATTTGGAGAACAGACGAAGGCTTATGCATATCCTCCATTTGTTTTGAAAGTCGTAGAGGGTGGAAATGCTGAGAAAGCTGGTATCAAGCAGTATTATGAGTTAGTTGAGGTAAATGGAGAGGACGTTGAGAGTGCAGAGGAGTTGAAAAGTGTTCTCGAAGATAATGTGTTGGAAATAGTGGAAATTGGATATGTTGATGAAGATGGGAAAGAAGGGAATGCGGATGTTCTGGTTGGTGAAGATGGAAAAATCGGTATTGCCCATGCAGAAGATATTCCGTTATTGCAGGTTGAATACGTTGGGGTGCAGAAATATTTTTCTGGGTTTCTTCACACAGTAAACATGATAGAAGCAAACTTCTTTTTGATTGGGAAGGTATTTCAGCAAGCTATTGAACAGAAAGATATTGGTCCGGTATCTGAGGCAGTATCGGGACCGGTAGGGTTGCTTGCGATTACAGATACAGTCAGAGAGTATGCAGGTTTCTGGGGGATATTTGAACTTCTTGGGGTTCTGAGTATTGCCTTGTTGGTTACCAATATAATTCCAATTCCTGGATTGGATGGGAGTCATGTACTATTTATTACTATCGAAACAATTATCGGAAAACCGATAAATGAAAATATAAAGAAGGTAATTTTTGGTGCTGGAATGATACTTCTATTCTCTTTGGCCTTCGTTGTAGCGATAAAAGATGTATTTCAGTTTGGTATTTGGGACTGGGTGAAGGAACTATTTAGTTGATATCAATTTTCTCAACGAATATACTGATGTAGAATTCAGTTTTTAAACTGCCAGTTTGGCTATAACTCTAAAAAAGAAAACACTCGCAATAATCATAATTGTCGTTTTTCTGTTATCCATTATCGCTACTGCTTATATCTTCTGGACAATTCAGAAAGAGGAAGAAGTCACACCTGGTGAGGGAGAAGCCGGACTTGGACTTATAGTAGGTGAGTATGGGTGTAGAAATGATGACGATTGTATTGGTCAGTATGTTCAGTGTGACGAGAGGATGGATCATGTTGTTTCGAAACAAAGGTGTGAATATTACCAATGTCCAACCGGTTATACACTATCGTCTGATAAACTTAGTTGTACCAGTAGTACTGGTGAAGATTTAGAACCAGACACTGATGAGGGATTGAACTGTGGTGAATATGGCTGTTTCGATGATTCTGACTGTGTAGATGAAAATAATCAATGTAATGAGGTGTTGGATCATGATATTACAAAACAAAGGTGTATGCTTCTTAAGACGGCATGTCCTGATGGGTATATTCGAGCAGCAGATAAGTGTACTTGTGAATTAATAGAAGAGGCGACTCCAACATGTGGAGATGGGGAGATAAATGTAAGTGGTGAGCAATGTGAGGAGGGAGATCCAAGTGGTGCTTCCTGTTATTGGAGTAGTTGTAACCAAACGACCTGTAAGTGTCCTACTTGCGGTGATGGGGATATAAACGTATCAGGGGAGCAATGCGAAAGTGGTGATCCTTCAGGTGTCTCTTGTAGCTGGAGTAGCTGTAACCAATCTACCTGCAAATGTCCTACATGTGGTGATGGTTTACTGAATGTTTCTGGTGAAGAGTGTGAAGTTAATAATCCTTCTGGGGTATCGTGCACTTGGAGTGAATGCAGTCAATCGAGCTGTACTTGCCCTGAAGAAGTAGTTGCAGATGAAGATGAAAATGAGGACGAGGAACTTCCGGAAACCGGTATCTCGGATATTTCTGATGAAATGATGGCTTTCTATATAACATTCTTTATTTCAGGAGGAGTATTGGTCCTTAGTTATGTTCTCGAAAGTCCTGAGAG
>JBDRHV010000025.1:0-4426 GCA_043816465.1 bacterium
TCTCGCTTGTAGTGAAATCAACAGTTGTTCCTAATTGGTGCTGGCTGTGCCCTGCCCTTGCACTTATCATATCAGTAAGTAATACGTTTCCTCCGTTGTATGAAAGCCAGTAATTGTATGTAGCTTGCTGTCCACCGTAACTCCTATATGCAGAGAGTGCAGCAACGTCTATCCCTTCGGACTTTATTCGAGCTACCATACTTGAAAGGTGAGTCACGACGACACTTCGTATATACAAATCAGACCGTGTAACTCTTATACCAGTGGTGGAAATATTTACGAGGTCAGATGGTGCGTATGTTGACGGAAGTTGATAAGTTTTGTTTACGAGTACCAAGAGATCGTTTCCGCTTCGTGTTATGGGGAGGATAGTACTTGGGTATGCATAGCAAGCGGCGGATCCTGAGACATAAGATATTTGTTGAAGTGTAGCTATCTCTTGCCTTCGGGATTCAATCTCTGAGTATACGGTATCCAATGTGACTTCGGGCTCGAATTCAGAAAAGTAGTATGCGTCTATTGGTTGTGAGACAGAGATTGGGGTATATTTGAGCGACTTTGAATATGCGCCTCCCCCGATAACTAATAAGCCTATAAGAATAAATGCTAGTGCAAAATAGGGTTTTCTAGTGAGTCTCAATCGCATGATGGTCCATTGTAGCATGTGAAATATTTTCGTTCGATGCTTGGGTTGTTTAAATGTGGTTCTCGTGACTTACTACTCACGGTTAGTTGTTTGGGAAAGTCAAAAGTTCTTGTGTAGTCCAAACTGTTATGTTTAATTCCTACGGGATCCTATCTCTCGCTTGCCCCGCTTCGCGGTGGCTTCGCTCGGTCCAGGATGTGCATTGTTTACCAGAGCATATCCTGGACCCTGCATTGCAGGGGATAGAATCCCGTTGAGTTTGGACTACACAAGAACAGCTGTCATGATAAAACAACAAATTGTTTGTAGTAAGTCACGAGGAATTTAGTAAACAACGCTACGTTGAACGATGATTCATTCTACAGGAGGAACAGACCCGCGCAGAGCGGGGCGACCATGTTGTTTAGTGTCGGGAGATTCTATTTATAAATGTGTTACTGTATTAATTAAGTCTACAATTCTATGGGTCGTTTTTGTGGAAAACTTCCGTCTCCCTCTATCCTCCGCATGCGGAGTCCAGAGTATGACGAGATGAATTGAAAGTACTAGAGTCTATGGAAAGTTACTACAGTATTGCCAAGGCGGCAACAGCATCACCGCTGTCCAACTTCATGATCTTTACACCGGAGGTCTGTCTCCCTAGCTGAGGGATCCCTTCAAGTCCGCACCTGATAACTATCCCGTTCTTTGAGATGAGTACAATCTCTGTCTCATCTTTGTCGTCTATGATCTTTGACACGACGACGTTACCGGTCTTGTCTTTTACTCTGAAGGTAAATACTCCTTGTCCTGCTCTTCCCTGAGCTGGGTATTCTGACAGTTTGCTCATCTTCCCCATTCCCTTTTCTGAGATAGTTAAAAGCAGGTCTTTATTATCTTCCACAACTTGCATGCTTACCACCTCATCGTCCTTCTGCTTGAAAGCGATTCCTCTCACTCCCATAGTATTTCTTCCTGTATCCCTTACGTCTTCCTCTTTAAATCTAATACTTCTGCCATATTTTGTGATAAGAATAATCTGGTCCTCTCCGCAAGTAGGTACTACCCATCCGAGTTCATCATCTTTGTCGAGTTTGATGGAGATGAGTCCATTTGATCTAATATTTTCAAATTCTGAAATAGCTGTCTTTTTCACTGTACCTTTCTTTGTTGCCATGAATAGATACTTACAGTGGTTAACTGTAGGTTTTTCCTCTGATTCGGAATCGCTCACGCTTGTACCGAATCCCTCTTTCCCTTTCATAAGGAGGGTTGTGATAAGTTCATCTTGTTCCAGGTTAATCAGGTTTACTACTGGGATACCCTTTGCGTTTCTTCCAAATTCTGGAATTTCAAATGCCTTGACGTCGAATGCTCTTCCTCTGTTTGTGAAGAAGATAATGTCGTCGTGTGTATTGCATGTGATTACGTGTTCTATGAAGTCGCCTTCTTTTGTCTTTGCTCCTGTTATCCCTTTCCCACCCCTTTTCTGGGTATGGTAGGTGGAAGGCGGCATCCTCTTTATGTATCCAGCCTTTGAGAGGGTTACAAATGTTTCTTCTTTTGCCACCATATCTTCCTCTGCAATTTCGTCTACCTTTCCTTTGAATATCTTTGTCCTTCTGTCATCTGAATGTTTTTCTTTCATCTCTGTAAGTTCGTTATTGATGACTGAAAGTATCTTGGCTGGATCTGCAAGAATCTCTTCCATGGTTTTGATGTTCTCGAGGGTTTCCTTGTACTCGTCTACTATCTTCTGTCTTTCAAGTGCAGCCAATTTTCTCAATTGCATATCGAGTATTGCCTGGGCTTGAACATCTGTGAAATCAAATTTTTTAATAAGGTTTGTCTTTGCTTCTTCCTGTGTCTTCGATGCTCGTATAGTCGCGATTACTTCATCGAGGTGGTCAAGGGCTTTCTTGAGACCTTCAAGAATATGAAGTCGATATTTGCTTTGTGAAATTTCGTATTCATATTTTCGAATTGTTGCCTCTACCCTATGTGTGAGGAAGAGTTCTAAAATCTTTTTTAGGGTAAGTGTCTGTGGCTGTCCATCTACAAGGGCAATCATGTTTGCACTGAAAGATTTCTGTAGTTCGGTGTATTTATATAACTTGTTCAAAACTGTCTTCGGCTGTGCTGTTTTCTTGAGTTCAATCACTACCCTGATGCCGTCTCTGTTCGATTCGTCTCTGATATCTGAGATTCCTTCTACTCGTTTGTTTTTCACAAGCTCTGCCATCTTTTCGATCATGTGAGCTTTGTTTACTTGGTATGGAATTTCAATGATTATAATCTGGAATTTCCCACCCTTACTTTCTTCAATTGATGCTTTTGCTCTTATAAGGATTCTTCCTCTTCCTGTAGCGTATGCGTTCTTTATCTCCGATTGGTCATATGCAAGTGCTCCAGTAGGAAAGTCTGGTCCAGGAATTATCTCTATCAAATCGTCAACAGTAATCTCTGTCTCAAATTGAGGATACAAGGTGACCGGTCCTTCTTTTGTGGGTTCTTCTTCCTTGTTTAGTTTGTCGCTAACGCTGAGTTTTTCTCGAATTTCAGCAATCTTCTCCTCTAGTTTTGGATCATCCTTATGAGTATATGAATCAATATAGTTCTGTGGTTTTGAATCGAGTATTTGTGGAATCTTTTCTTTCTTCTCCCTCTCAAGTCTTAAGGTGTTGTATATCGCTGTTCCCTCCCAATTGTTTCCCTTGTCTATCATAGCAACTAGTGCATCTATCACCTCTCCAAGATGGTGAGGAGGAATCTTTGTTGCCATACCCACAGCAATTCCATCTGCACCGTTACATAGAATATTCGGGAATGCGGATGGAAGTACTGTCGGTTCGAGTGTGGTACCATCGTAGTTTGGTGTGTACAAGACTGTGCCCTTATCCAAATCTCTCAACATCTCCTGGGTCATCTTTGTCATCCTTGCCTCTGTGTATCTCATCTGTGCTGGAGGATCCCCGTCTATGGAGCCAAAGTTTCCTTGCCCATCGACTAGCATGTATCTCATACTGAATTCTTGAGCTAGCTTGACCATGGTGGGATATACGATTGATTCACCATGTGGGTGGTAGTTACCGGTAGTGTCACCAGCAATCTTTGCTGATTTTCTGTAATGCGAGGATGGTGAAAGTCCTAAGTCGTTCAATACTACGAGGATTCTCCTCTGTGATGGTTTGAGTCCATCTCTGACATCTGGAAGTGCTCGAGATACGATGACGCTCATAGAATAGTCGATATAGTTTGACTTCATTTCGTCAACAATCGGTCGGGAGATTACCCGATCATTTTTAGGCTCTTCACGCTGTTCGTCACTCTGGAGCGAAGCAGCTTGTCCCGCATTGCGTGGAATAGAGTTTACTTGTTCTTCAGCCATAAACTGCATGTAATACAATAAAAAGTGACCTACACATGATATCGCAAAATACCACGTCTGTCGAGGGTTTTAGTGTTGATTTGATAATGGAATTTGAGGTTTATGTAAGAATTTCTTAATGTTACCTGGTGCGGGGGCTTGCCCCGCTATCTTTCTGGTTGAAGTAACAGAAAAATATGGGGGTTTTATAAATAATAAATACGAAGAAAACTATTTGATAATGAAAAAAGGTAGCGGGGAACAAAAGCACACGCAGGTATTTTCTTTTTAGGAGAATGTGGGCTTTTGTTCGAGATTGCTTAAATTTTTGTGTATTTTATCTTAACGACAGTTTCAGGATTGGCTTGAGCCAATTCATCATCTGTGTCAACGACAATTAGGGAACAGAAATTTTCCCAGAAATTATCACATTC
>JBDRHV010000026.1:0-11798 GCA_043816465.1 bacterium
TGGAGTTTCCAGAGTTACCTCCTCTTTATCCTTTTTCCCTAATGCGAATATATCCATCTGTCCTTCCTTTAGTGCATCTTGTTTCTGTTTATATCTCTCATACAGTTGTGGTAGAACTGCAAGCAGAGCATTTCTTTCCCCAAAGATATCACAAGCCCCGACTTGTATCAGGTATACAACAGCTTTTTGATTTACCTTGTCGAGAGGAACCCTGTTTAGAAAGTCATCAAAGTTTTTGAATTCTCCGTGTTTTTCTCTTTCTCCGATAATCTCTTGAATTACTGCTCTGCCAAGATTTTTTATTCCCATCAGCCCAAAGCGGATATTTTTCTTATCTTCGATAGAGAAGTCAGCAAAACTCATATTTATATTTGGTGGAAGAATCTCGATTCCCTTTCTGTTACACTCTCCAATTATTTTTCCTATCTTATCGAAATCTTCTATCTCAGATTTAAGTAGGGCGGCAATGAATTCGACTGGAAAGTGAGCTTTTAGATATGCTGATTGAAAGACGACAAGACTGTAAGCTGCAGCATGAGCTTGGTTGAAGGCATAGTTTGTAAAAGGGATAAAAAGTTCGAACATCTCTTCAGCTAATTTTTTGCTCATTCCATTCTTTACAAATCTTTCAATCAGTTCATCTTTTATTCCAAATAGTACTTCAGGTTTTTTCTTTCCTGTGGCCTTTCTGACAACATCTGACTCTCCCCAATCCATCCCAGCTAGATGAATCACAGCTTTTATAATATCTTCCTGGTAGACCAGTACTCCATTTGATCTTTGAAGGAATTCTTCCATTCGAGGGTCTAGATATTCCACCTTCTTTTTTCCGTGTTTCCTATCAGCATACTCTTGTTGGTTTTGGTTTGGACCAGGACGGACAAGAGCGAGTGCTGCCGATATATCGAAAATATCAATTGGCTTAAGAACCTTGATTGTACTTTTCATCGGTCCGGTCTCAAACTGGAAGACACCTTCAGTATCTAAATCACGAATAAGTTTGAATGTAGCGTCATCGTCAAGTGGAAGATTATGAATATCTATGTCGGTATTCCTTTCTCTTTTCACTATTTTTACGGTCTCGGCTATTGTATCTAGGTTTGTAAGCCCAAGGAAGTCCATCTTAATAAGTCCAAGATCCTCAATTGTGTCCATCTCGTACTGAGTTATCATCCTTCCACTTTGTCCCAAAGAACTATCCCAAATTACTGGCACATGGTCTGTAATAGGACCTGGAGTTATTAATACCCCGCAAGCGTGTATTCCCTGGCTTTTAGCTACACCTTCTATCCTCTTTGCTGTATCTATAAGTCTCGATGCATCGCTATCTTGCTTAATTAGCTGATCTAGCTCAGGAACCATATTGATAGCCTTATCAATGTTTACCTTTGATAGTCCCTGACCCGAAGGTGGTATCAATTTCGCTATTTTGTCTACATACCCAAGTGGCATACCAAGTACCCTTCCAGCATCCCTTATAGATCCTCTTGCTTGCATCCTTCCAAATGTGACGATATTTGCTGTACTGTCTTTTCCATATCTATTTACAGCGTATTCTATGAGTTCTTCTCTTCTTGAGCTTGCGATATCAAGATCGATATCAGGAGCCTTTGGTCTAAGTGGGTTTAGAAATCTTTCAAAAGCAAGGTCAAATTGCAAAGGATTTGCATGCACTATTCCGAGGAAGTACGAAAGGAGACTTCCTGCTGCAGAACCCCTTGTTGTACTCGGTACGTTGTTTTCATTTATCCAGTCAGTAAATTCGCTCACCATCAGCATATATTTTGAAAAACCTTTGTCTGCAATAACCTTGTACTCGTATTCAAATCTTTCCTTTTCTTCCTTTGTCAACTCTCTTCCTAAACGTTTCTTTCCCCTTTCATAAGAAAGATCGTGTAAATATTTGTTGAAATCTCCTTTGAATTTTGTTGGTAAATAGGGACTTGGAAGTATCCAGTCTTTCATTTCTAGATCCACATTGCATCGGTCAGATATTAGGTCTGTGTTCTTTATTGCATCTGGTAAGTCATAAAATAACTCCTTCATTTCTTTATCGTCCTTTATGTATAGCTGATCCGTCTCCAACGTCATATGATCCCCCTCTAGTCGTTTTCCTGTACTTATACACATGAGTACCTCCTGAGCAAATGAGTCTTCCTTCTTTGAGTAGTGAGTATCACATGTAGCTACTAGTGGAATCTTGAGATCGTTAGAAAGGTCTTCAACCTTTGAGTTTATCTTATCCTGGCCTGGGATCTCCGTGCGCATTAATTCAAGAAAGTAATTATCTTTCCCAAAAATCTTCTGATATTCAAGTGCGACTTTTGAAGCATCTTTCAACTTCCCAGCACCTATCTTTGATGCCACCTCTCCTGCCATACAGCCAGATAGGGCAATTAAACCCTTGGAATATTTTTTAAGTAGTTCCTTATCTACCCTAGGTTTGTAGTAGTAGCCTTCAAGAAATCCAGCTGATACTAGTTTGATCAGATTGTGATATCCCTCGTCGTTTTCAGCAAGAAGGGTAAGGTGATATGGTTTTTCATCTACCTTTGCTACCTTTTGCAACCTTCCTCTTGGGGCAACATAAATTTCACTACCTATTATCGGTTTTATATCGTTGTATTTGCACTCTTGGTAAAATTTATGGGCTCCATACATTACACCATGATCTGTGAGTGCGATTGATTTAAAGCCTTTTTTCTTTGCGTTTGAAACGAGATTTTTTACTTGTGGGAGTCCATCAAGCAGCGAAAACTCCGAGTGTACATGCAGGTGTGTATACATTTACTTCATTCTACATAATATTTGACTGTTTTGTACTATTTGTTACTTTGAGTTGTGATAGTAATTTTTTTGTGGGGTCTAGTTTGAATGGGATAACGATACACTCTCAAAAGGTCTATCATAAATTGATAATATTGAACTTATAATATAGACTGAAAAATGATGAAAATGGGAATAAAGTTGCCTTCTAAAGTGAATGTATTCAATGTTTTAACCTTTTTGGCCTTTATATTTTGGGGTACGTCTTTTGTCATCGTAGTAAAACCACATGTTGCTGAAGCAGCGATACCTTTTCTTATTACCCAAGTAGAAAGGATAGAAAGATCGAGCGAAGGTGTCACCCTCGAGCCGATATTTCTGAGTGAGGGTGGATCTATGACTGGACCCACCTCTTCTTTCTATGCAACAAAGTTTGGTTCGGGGGAAGGACTATATGGTGAGCTTGTGACCTCAGATACCAGAGTAATCGCTATGAATTATTTTCTACTTGATTTTGGGTCGCCAATGGCTCCATATGCTGAGACATTTGTATCAGTAGCCGATGAGGTGGGTCTCGATTGGAGAATAGTAGCTTCAATTGCTGGTGTGGAATCAGCTTTTGGGAGGATTATTCCATCAAATTCATATAATGCTTGGGGTTGGAGAGGTGGTCCTGATGGTGCGTATAGTATTTTTGAGAGCTGGCCAGAAAGCGTTGCTTTTATAACTAGAAGAATTGCCGTCGGATATGGAGTAGATATTGATCCTTTCGGTATTGAATCTACATATTGTCCTCCATGTGGTGCTACAGGACTACATTCTTGGGCATACGGTGTATCAAGATATATGGAATCACTTGAGGAATATAGAACAAACCTATGAAACTTTTAGTCAAATTGATATATTTTCTTCTCATTGTTGTTGAGACTACCCTTTTGTTTAGAATAATCTTAATGGTTATTGGTGCTGAAGAGGGAAACGGATTCATATCATCAGTTGTATCTTTAAGTGATATATTTATCTACCCCTGGAGGGGGATTTTGAATATGGATTGGACTATTGGGACAGTGTTTGTCGATGTCGATGCTATTTTTTCCCTTATTATGTATATGGTATTTGGATTTGGAATATCCGAGCTTATAAAAATGCTTTCGTATAAGGATTGAGTGAGGCTAAAATCCGTGTGATATAATCTAAATATGGTTGTACTAGATTTAAAGAAGAATTCCGGTCTATCACTTTCTTTCAATGGTGAAGAGTTAATGTTACAGGAGTCAGGGCTTTCCATGAATTCTAAAGAAGTGATAACGATTGATGATATTCGCCCTCAGCTATTGAATCCAGAGTTGACTTGTCCTGAAGTCTTTTATTTCCATTTTAGAGGTATCGATAGGAAATCCCTTCTAAAAAAGAAGAAACTTAAGTTTGATATCTTGATAATACCGTCAAATCTTGCCGGTATTGAGTATGTGAAAACACGCACGTATACAATTGGCAACTACCCTATCCTTTTAGATGTTGTAAATGGATTTCTTACTATTCTTGTGATGAATAATTTATTAAGCCCTGATCCAGAAAGTGTTGTTGAATCATCTGTTGTGAAGCTTAAGAAGGGAGATAAATATGTGATACCTCCCAATAGTTCGTTTGTTCTGGCAAATACAAGACAGCCACTGTGTGTTGTAACAATGGTATATTGTGATAAACTTCGATTTAACTATTGCTGTGATGACTCTCGAGGTGCGTCAAACTATTTGATTAGAAAGAATGCTAGACAAGAGATTGTTCAGAACCCTTCGTTTAGATTTGTAAAAAAAATAAGAATGCCCAGACCTGAAAATATATATAAAGAATTTAATTTAACTGCCAAAACACCAATCTTTAAACAGATCCTTAGGAAGTATCAGAGGTTTAAATGGCTTCATGATAGCGATCTTATGGATTGGGATAAACTACTTAAGCAGTAAGATGAAAATAAAGACTCTTCTAACAGCTGCCATATCGTCTCTATTATTTCTTTGTATGACAGGAAAAACTTTTGCATTAGAGGATGCAAGGGTAGTCACAGAATTCAATTCAGAATATATAGTCTCTTCTGAAAATACTGCATCAGGGCAGATTGATGTCACTTTTACAAATGAAGGTGAGGTTTCTACTATCCTTGCACAATACTCTTTAAATATTGGAAATATTGATCCTTCAAATGTATCTGTTACGTATGCAGGTGAAGAGGTATCTTTTACTGCTCAAGAGTCTTCAGGAATGATACTCAAGATGAGTCTTGGTGATATATTGCTCGAACCTGACACTCCAGAGACAGTAGTTGTGAAATATGATGTAGACCCGTTTTTTTCAGAAATTGGAGGGGCTTACGATATACTCCTTCCGATTTATGATTCAGCAAGTAGGTCAAATGGTGGAACATTAGTTTTGAAGTATCCGATTTCTTTTGGTGCGATAAATTATTCAAGTGTTTTATACTCAGAGGAGGAAGGTGAAAACACCTTTACATACACGTTAACTAGCGATGAGAAATCAGCGACGTTTATCTCTGTGGGTGATAGAAAAGACTTTGCTTTCAGTATGGAGAGAAAACTCGAAAATACTACTAATAATTATGTAACTCAAGAAATTCTTCTTCCTATTGATTCGGCAACTCAAACGATAGTATTTTCAAACATCTCCCCTTTTCCAGACGGGGTAAATATTACAGACGATGGGAATTTGTTTATTACATACAATATTGCGCCAGATGATATGTACTGGGTCAGAGTCCAGGGAGTAATAATTACAAAAAGCATTGAGAACTCTACTTTTACCCTTTCAACAAACGAAAAGGCGGTGCATCTTGATAAAACGATGTCTCTATGGAAAATTACAGATGAGGATATGCTAAGTGATGTTGAAGCTGTTGATTCTGAACTTACACTTTCTCAGAAGATTGATTGGATATATGCCTATCTTCTTGAAAACTTGAACTTGAGTGAAGATTTTAGAGAGCTACATTCGTTTGAACAGAGAAAAGGTGCTGAAATTGCGCTTGAGACATATAAAAATGCTTCAGCAGAAGATTTTGCAGATTCTTTTGTGGCATTAGCAAGGCTTATGGATATTCCTTCTAGAATAGTGTGTGGATATGTATTTCCATATTCGACCGGTGGAAATCAGGTTGGGATATATCACGTGTGGGCACAATATTGGTCAGATGAACTTGAGTGGGTATCTGTAGATCCGGCGTATGAACTTTATTCTGGTTATGATCAGACGAGAGGTACTGGGATAAACAGAGTAACAATAGCAGTATACCCAAGTAGTCTTTCAAATGTGGATTTTGAAGAGACTTCAAGTGAGATATTTCCTACTGGAGAGTTAGTAGAAGAAGTCACTGATCTTGATATCGAAATAGAGATAGATAGCGAGATACAAGCAGGGTTGAAGACAGTAGGTAGTGTTACTCTGTTTAATAACGGTAATACTATTATTCGAAATATTTCTTTTTCGGATCTCGGTGGAGACTTGGAGATTGCATTTGGTGATCCAACGGATAGAAGTGTTCTTTTACCTGGTGAATCATTTGACTATAGTTTTAGGATATCAATAAGTGAATGGTACACATCTGGTACAAAAAAGATTAGGGTGGAAGTGCTTTCTGAGACAGCAAGTAAAGAAAAAAGGACGACTGAAGAAAAGACCGTAAAAGTGATACCGTTGAGATGGGGAGAACCTGTTACTTGGATTATTACTATTGTACTTTTTACCATCTCCACCTGGGTTCTTTATGTAATATACCAATTTCTTTTAAAGAAAATACCCAGTGTTATGTCTAAATTTAGGAAGAAATAGTTGGAAATATACTTTATTATTACAGCTATTGTAGTGTCGATTTTTGCTCTTATTCTCCTTGGTGGTGGCTCCAGGCAAGACAAGGAGGAAATAGAGAAAGAGTTGTACAGTGCTGAAAAGATGATGGCTGGGGATATATCGAGGATAAAGGAGGGGGTTATAAAATTTGACAACTTGCTAAATAAATCACTTCAGATAAAGGGATTTAGGGGACAAACACTGGCGGATAGACTGAAAGCGTCCCAGAAGTTTTTTCAGTGGAGTGATTATTCAGGTATATGGGAGGCGCATAAGCTTAGGAACAGGATAGTACATGAGAATTATGATCCGAGTGGTATGGAGATCAAAAAGACAGTAAAATACTTTAAGCTTGCAGTAAAGAAACTTATTAAATGAAAAAACTATTATTAGCACTCTTCATATTTTTGTTGTGTGCCGCGGGTGTATTTGCGGCAGATATTACTGAAGAGTCACAAGACTCTGAATACGTGAGTATGGAGGTTTCTGTAGGGCTTCAATCCGTATTTACAAATGAGATACCAATCATTGTGAAGTTTACACCGAACACTGATTCGAAGAAGGCATCTATAGAATGGGTCCTGCCATATGGTCTTGAGTCTGATTCTGATCTGAAACAATGGTTTGCAGTAGAAGAAGGTACTGAGTATGAAGTCAAAGCGTGGGTAAGACCTGAAGAGGTTGGTACGTACTCTATACCGGTGAATGTAGATGTCTGGCTGTACAACTCTTCGCATGTGAATACAAAGACACTGAGTTTTACTATTGATGATAATTTAAGGGTTACCCCTATTCCATCGGAATATGTAAGAAATTTTGTACTTAAATGGGTTGCAATAGTACTACTTTCTGGAATTGGATTGTTTCTGCTCTGGAGGTTATGGTTATTAGTTTACCCCAAGTTTAAAAAGTGGCTAGAGTCCTAAGCAAAATAAAGAAATTTTTCCATTCAATGTATGTCAAGGTGTTCAAAGGAAGCTTGATGAATCTGAGCGCCACAATTATTCTTGTCATTCTTGGGGTCACGGTTGTTGTGCTAGTTATCAACTATTGGGACGATATTATAGTGGCTATTCCTGGAGTAGTAAGTCACGATGAATACAATGAACTGACAGACCAGAAGAACGAACTTATTGAAGAGAATTCAAACCTTCTAAGTCAGAATTCTGAGCTTGAGACTCAGCTTGCTGCTTTGGATTCAGAGGATTTCGTAAAGAAAAATGAGCTGTATAACAGCATTATTCTCAACCTTCAGGATGTAATAGAAAACTTAGAGGCCATGGTTGGATATGGGTTGGAATTTGCTGAGATGCAGCTTCCAGTATATGTCTCTAGATATGCGGAACTTTCAGAAGAGCTTGACCAGCTTAGACTCGATGCATCCAAACTCTCTTTCGATATCACCCAAAGTAGAAAGGACATGAATGATTTAAACTGGAAGAGAGATAATTTTGATACCTGTTTGAATAAGGTAAATTGGGATGGAGAGGATTCAGATATTCAAAAGGAAATTCTAGATTGTGTAGTTATAATTGATGAAGTTTCAGAATATGTGGCCAGCCTTGAGGTTGAATATGATATTGAACTTTTAGATATGAAGAATTATTTCGTTATTCTGAAAGAACAATGGACTGAGAGTTCAAACTATTATTCTGCTTTAGCTGATGGGAATTATTCTAAGGCAAATGATTACGACGAGGTGTTTGCCACAAAAAGAAGAGAAATCGAGGAGATGGATTTAGACCTAGTGTTTGGTGTATTTGGATCACTAGTAATAACTCCTAAAGTGGATGAGTTTGCAGAGGTAAGTCAGCAGATATCATCAAAGCAAAACGAGGTAGATACTTGGTATGAAGAGAATATAGAGAGATGAAAACTAAATGGGATCTTACAAAAATCATTCCCGAAGAGAAAATCGATGAACATACAAAGAAAAAAGTACGTGCTTGGAAAAAGTTTGCAAAGAATTACAGGAAGGATAAAAGTTTTCTAAAATCTCCTATTGCTCTAAAGAAGGCACTGGATGAATTATGTGGGTTATCAATACTCTATGAAGTATGTGGTGTAGATAACTTCTATTATAGACTGGCTGGGGATCTCAATCTTGAGGACACAATGATAAAGCAGAAAGAAAAAGAGTTGTTTGATATAGTAGTTCAACTGGGAAATGAGCTTGAGTTTTTCTCTCTTGAGCTTGGAAAGGTAAAAAAAGAAATTCAAAAAATATTTCTGAAATCTCCGGAACTATCAACGTATAGATATTTCTTAAAAAGATTATTTGAGCTTGCAAAATATGATTTACCAGAGGAGTCAGAAAAAATCTTCAATTTACTCTCTTATTCGTCATGGTCTAGCTGGATTAAGATGACGGAAGAGCTTATCAATAGTGAGAAAGTATCCGTACACGACGTTCATGGAAAGGTCCATGCCCTAAGCTTCGAGGCTCTTATATCAAGGATGCAGGATCAGAATCAAAAAGTAAGAGAAGAGGCAAATATAAAGTTTAATAAAATCCTGAGTAAACACAAAAAACCTGCAGAGTATGAGATTAATTCGATTCTTGATTTTAAAAGGGTGTCGGATGAATTGAGGGGATATGAATATCCTGAGCAGTCAAATTTCATTGGAAACGACGTAGAAAAAGATGTTGTAGATAAGCTTGTATCTGAGGTAAGTAAAAGAAATGATATCAGTCATAGGTACTATGAACTCAAGGCACGGCTTATGGGTAAAAAGAAGCTAGAGTATTATGAAAGAAATGTACCTTATGGTTCGGTATCTAAAAAATATAAATTCAATGAAGCATATTTGCTTGTCGAAAAGACGATCAGTAAGCTGGATCCGGAATTTCATAAAATATACAGAAGATACTTTGATGATGGATTGGTAGATGTATTTCCAAAAGTGGGAAAGACTAACGGAGGTTATTGCTCGACAATTATGATATCAAAACCAAGTTATGTTTTGTTAAATTATTCGAATAAGATCAATGACGTGACTACCCTAGCGCACGAAATGGGGCATGTGATTAATTATGAAATAATGAAGAGGGTTGAAAACCCACTTTATTATGGGAATTCTTCTTTACTTCTTGAAGTGCCAAGTAACTTGTTTGAGGATCTTGTGACAGATGAAATTGAAAACAACCTCAAGAATGAAGAAAGATTAGGACTGATCATGGAGAGGTTGAACTCTTCTGTGTCTTCGGTATTTAGACAGATAGCATGTTATAAATTTGAAGGTGACTTACATAGATTGTTTAATATAAAAAGATTTGTGTCAGAAAAGGAAATAGGTCAGCTATTTTCAAAGAGAATGAAAGAATATATGGGTGATGGAGTAAATAACCCCAACTATGCAAAAGACTGGTGGATTTACTGGAGTCATATTCGTAATTTCTTCTACGTTTATTCTTATGCAAGTGGTGAGCTGATTTCAAAATATATGAAGAAAATGCTTCGGGAGAACAATAACTGGGTTAATCTTTTTAAGAAATACATGGAAGCTGGGGAATCAGATAGCCCTGTTAATATCTTGAAATTATTAGGAATTGAGGTTAAGTCGGGTAAGGTTTGGGCGGAAGGTATTAATGAGATAGAGGAACAATTGAATGAAGCGGAACAATTGGCAAAGAAGCTTGGGAAAATTTAATCTTTTTCTGATAGGGCTATCCCTGTGTAACTCTTTTTGTTTTTTTTAACTTCTTCTACCGTACCTTCTGCTACGATTTCACCTCCTTTGTCCCCACCTTCAGGACCTAGATCGATAATCCAATCGCAAGATTTTATTACGTCTAGATTATGTTCTATCAATATTACGGAGTGTCCTTTTTCTACGAGTTTGTGAAGTACTCTTATCAACTTGTTTATATCATCGAAGTGAAGGCCGGTAGTTGGTTCATCAAGAATGTATACCGTGTGCCCCCTTGGCATTTTTGAAAGCTCAGTAGCAAGCTTTATTCTTTGAGCTTCTCCACCAGAGAGTGTTGTAGCCGGTTGTCCAAGTCTTATATATCCTAATCCAACTTCATCAAGTGTCTGTAGCCTTCTATTTATAGTGGGGATGTTTTTGAAAAATCTGAGTGCCTCAGTTACCGTCATATCTAGAACGTCAGAGATATTCTTACCTTTGTAGTCTATCTGCAAAATATCTCGATTGTACCTCTTACCTTTGCACTGTTCGCAAGTGATGTACATGTCTGGTAGAAATTGCATCTCTATCTTTATCTGACCATCTCCTCTGCAAGTCTCGCATCTTCCACCTTTCACGTTGAAGCTAAATCTTCCCATCTTGTATCCTCTAGCTCTTGCTTCTTTTGTTTTCGCAAACAAATCACGAATTTGTGTAAATACACCTGTATAGGTTGCTGAATTTGATCTTGGTGTTCTGCCTATTGGAGATTGATCGATATTGATTACTTTGTCGATATTACTTATTCCTTCAATACTAGAATATTCTCCGGGTTGCTGTTTACCGTTCTGCAAGCTATTTACAAGAATTTTATACAAAGTGTCATTTATAAGAGATGATTTTCCACTTCCTGAAACACCGGTAACAGCCACAAGTTTGCCAAGTGGAAATTGAACATCAATGTTTTTTAGATTGTTCTGGCTTGCGCCTATTATTTTAAAATATTTTCCATTTGGGAGTTGCATTTTTTCTGGCTCCAGATTTACAGATTTTTCTCCAGAGAGGTATTGGCCGGTAACTGAGTTCTTGTTTTTTATTATTTGGTTAATGTTTCCTTCTGCTACAAGCTCTCCACCATTCTCTCCCGCACCCGGTCCCATATCTATTATCCAGTCTGCGCTTTTTATGGTGTTTTTGTCATGTTCAATAACAATTACGGTATTTCCAAGATCCCTTAGATTTGTAAGTGTATCAAGCAATCTGTCCATATCCCTTGGATGTAATCCAATCGAGGGTTCGTCTAGAACATATAGGATACCTGTAAGACCTGTGCCAATCTGAGACGCTAGTCTGATTCTTTGTGCTTCTCCACCCGACAATGTGCTGGTATTTCGAGCCAAAGTAAGATAATCGAGACCGACGTTTGATAGAAATTGAATTCTTTCAGAAATCTCTTTGAATATTGGTTTTGAAATAATCTTTTTTGTTTCAGTGAGTTTTGTAGCTTTTATCCAATCTTTTATCTTACTAACTGAAAGATT